>JBDTLL010000302.1:0-3099 GCA_039934815.1 Daejeonella sp.
CCATCGAATTATTATGGTTGTCCAGATAGTTTTCCAGATAATCAATATACAAATCCAATTCATTTATAAACATGTGCGATCGCTCCGATTGAGGCAGCAGGTCCAGCTTGTTGTAGATGTGTTTCACCATTTCATCAAGTGTATAAATGCCTGAAAAATAAGCCAGATTGGGACCGGGACAAATTGCGACCGCTTGTTCTTCGCGTGCTTTAAGCATATTATTTTTCCGGTAAACCGAAGTTGTAAGGCCCTTACAAAGACAAGACTTTTCGGTGATCTGATCAAACTGCGTGTTGTACTGCTCCTGCGGTAGATCTTGTGCTGCTAATTGCTCCAGTTTAAGTTTCTGATATTCGCGTGAAGCGGTACAAATAGGTTCTTTAGTAAACTCTGTATTAGAAACCAGGTATTTTTTGGTACAGGGACTACCGGGACGGCCTTTGGCAATACGATCCAGCCTCAACTTTTCGGCCGAACTTTTGCGAAAATTGTTAAACGGAACACCCAAAGGTGAGGAATTGCTTAGGTAAAAATCATCTTTCGAAGCATTTGCCAGTTCGACAAGGCTTTCGTTATCCACATTGGTAACTTCCGGAACCAATAAGAAGGAACTCCCCCAGCCTGTACCATCCATTCCGTAATGATCTATCAGGAACTTGTTTTCGCTTGCCGTTCCTATTCCGCCCTGCACTGTAATACGCATGGAAGGAATTTGCCCGACTTTGAAACCTTTTGATTCGAGGCCGGCCTGGTAACTTAAAAATAATTCCTCCTGCAGTTGCTGCCGTTTCTGCTTAAACTCTTCCAGCACCGGGCCCAGTAAAAACCCCTCAGTGGCAAACGCATGGCCGCCGCAGTTGAGTCCGGATTCGATACGGAATTCAGAAACCCATAAGCCTTTTTTTGCCAGAAATTTAGCCTGAATATTGGCCGAGCGAAAATCACTCACTTTTAAAATAATGCGTTTCTCTGTTAGGCCTGAATGATCCGGAAAAAAACAGGAAAAATTCTCCAGATAACTGTACAAGCGTGGATTAAGACCGGCAGAAATTACTACCGAAGATTTTAGGCGGCTTTTAGCGAAACCCCTCAAAGCAGCAAGAGCATCGCTGAAAGAATCACCCAAAGGAGTTTTATCGGCTGCAAAATTCATCTTATCGACTTTCGACATGATGTTTACATCTATAGAACCGACCTGCAGATCTGTCCGTAACTGTTCCTGTGCCCGATACTGATCTGCCGGATCTGAAATTTTCTGCATCTGCTGATACTTTATTTTCTGAGCTGATGACTCCGGAAGTAATTGAAAATAGCGGGTTATATCAGAGAGGGGCTCAAAGGGCTGGTTGCGCAAAGCTGCAAATTCATCATCCACAATATCCTGCATCAAATTGAGATAAGCTGTAATACGCTTTGCACGGCAGTCATATTCTCCATCTCCTATCGGGATAAATTCTTCATTCAGCTGTTGGCAATAATACTGCCGCATCCGTTCTACCAGAGTATCATCTACAATTGAGGCTACAGACGAAATTCCGAACTTAGCGACTTTTATTGGGGTATCGATTGAATAACTTAAACCCAGTACGGGGATGTGAAATGTATGGCTCATAAACTAAGAATATTGTTATGGGCACAAAGAAAATCAAACAGTGCATCCTATAACATGATCTTAATCACTTTTAAAATTATTCAAATTGCAGTAACAAGATTGGTTCAGCAAAATGGATACAAGCATTGCCTTATTAGAATTGGTTTTATAGACTGACAAAAAACAATGATGAGCTAAATGAATGCTTTAAATCAGAAAATAAAAATCCCCTGTAAATATTTATTTTACAGGGGATCTTAACATTTAATCGTACCCAGCGCCGGAGTCGAACCGGCACGAGTGTAACCTCATTGGTGTTTGAGACCAACGCGTCTACCAATTCCGCCAGCTGGGCATTTGCAGCATATAAGGCTTATATGCGGGCAGCAAATCTATTCAAACTCTCCCGAATTCGCAACAAATATTTTTGTCGGTACCAGATGTCTTTGATTTTCAGCAGAGTGCTTTCATGTTCGCCTTTCGGTTCATGGTCAAAAGCGTCTGTATATTGTTTTAATTCGTCAAATAAACTCTTTTCAATTTCGTCCACCTGCGTGTTAATGCTTTCTAAAGCTCCGGCATCAGGTTCAAATTCCTGTTCCATTAAGGCTTCGTTCACATCCATCATCTCCATTAAAAAATCCTGCGGCAGGCTGTATTTATCGCCTTCGGCCATCAGGTTATTTAAGGAAAGAATATATTCAATCCGCTTTAGCGGATTAGATAATACCTGAAACGCTTTATTATTTAAGGTAGAAAGTTCCAGAATTTCCTGTTGCTTATCTTCACTTTCATTGGCAAAAAAATCCGGATGATACTTTTTGCTGAGCTCATAAAACTTCTTTTTCACCTCTCCTTCATTCACATGAAAAAGAACGGGCAAATTGTAAAATTCGAAATAATTCATTTTAAAAAAAAGTACCTGGTATTGAGATATTAGTATTTAGAATATAGCATCCGGTTAACCGAATACTGCTAACTGCTAACTGATTAATTGATCACGTGTTTGATGATATCGTTTCCGAAAACGAAAACCATCAACGTAATTAAAATTACAAAACCCACCATTTGTGCACGTTCCATAAATTTATCGCTTAGCGGTTCGCCTTTAACCATTTCTATCAGCAAAAACACAGCGTGACCGCCATCTAAAGCAGGAATTGGCAATAGATTCATCAGCGCAAGCGCCATAGAAAGTAAACCAACCAAACTCCAGAATTTAACCCAGTCCACCGTTTTACCAAACATGGTTGCAATACCAATTGGACCGGTAAAGGCTTTGTTGGCTTTCACTTGTCCGGAAACAACCTTTCCAAGACCTTTGGCGTTATCCATAAAAGAACCCCATGCTTTTGAAGCTCCAACGGGCAACGCCGCTAAGAAGCCATATTGCTGATTTTCGCGAGGTACACCCAATTGCGGAATTACCACACCTAAAGTCCCTTCGTCAGAAACTTTGCTGGTTAATGATTGGGGCTGACCGTTTCTTAAAACTGAAAGATCAACTG
>JBDTLL010000303.1:0-3098 GCA_039934815.1 Daejeonella sp.
AACTGCTTTATCAATACCACGCTTTAAATCCATTGGGTTTGCACCGGCAGCTACGTTTTTGATACCAGCTGTGATGATAGCCTGAGCTAAAACAGTTGCAGTTGTTGTACCGTCACCGGCAATATCTGCAGTTTTTGAAGCAACTTCTTTAACCATTTGAGCGCCCATATTTTCCAATGGATCTTTTAACTCAATTTCTTTTGCTACAGTAACACCATCTTTAGTAATAGATGGAGAACCGAATTTTTTATCAATAATTACGTTACGACCTTTTGGGCCTAAAGTTACCTTAACCGCATTGGCAAGGATATCAACACCTCTTTTCAGGGCGTCGCGTGCTTCAACATTGTATTTAACTTGTTTTGACATTTTTTTTGAGATTTTTAAACGTTTGGTTTAAGATCAGAATTTGAGTTTATGATAAACTCGTAGATGGTTTGAAATTTATGTACTACAAAATTGCGAAGATATCAGACTCACGCATGATCAGGTATTCTTTACCTTCATGAGTAATCTCTGTTCCTGCGTATTTACCGTATAACACATCGTCGCCAACTTTAACAGTCATTGGCTCATCAACTTTGCCATTTCCAACAGCAACAACAGTTCCGCGTTGTGGTTTTTCTTTTGCAGTATCCGGAATGTAAAGTCCTGATGCCGTTTTTTCTTCAGCCGCAGCAGCTTCTATTACTACTCGGTCTCCAATGGGTTTAATTGTTAATGCCATAGTATATTATGTAATTTTTAGTGAATGTTAATTGTTTATCAGTCTGATAGCTTCAGTTATTATGCCAAAGGGCATTAAGCCTCGTTTCTTGTCAAATTTGCATTTTTACGAGCATTTGGCTACATTTTCCAATGAGTCGGTGTCATCGTGTCAGCAAAAAATGTCAGCAAACAAAAAAGGCTTCCTTTAAAAAAGAAGCCTTTAAAATATTTGTTAATTGGTTTATTTTTTTGTGCTGTCTACAGGGAACGAAGGCATTGTTGCCGGAGCCGCCGCTGGAGCAGTTTTGTTGATCTGATTTTGGATGTCATTATTTTCGGTGGCATCTCCACCTTTTGGAATTGCCATATTAATTAATAAAGCTAAAACCATCAGCGTTATTGCCAAAACCCAGGTTCCTTTTTCTAAAAGATCGCCGGTACGTTGCACACCCATAATATTGTTTGATCCTGAAAAGCCTGAGGATAGACCGCCACCTTTAGGATTCTGGATCAGAATGATCAATCCTAGTAATACACACACAACAATGGCAACTATAACTAAAAAGGTATACATATATTTAATTTATTTTCTTTTCTAACAATCGAATTTGGTCGGCAAAGTAAGCGCTTTTTTCCGGGAATTTCAAACTTAATTTATTGTAAGTATCAATGGCTTTGTGAAATAGCATTTGCTCGGTATAAATTGCCGCCAATGTTTCTGAAACCAAATCATTTGGATATACGGAGCTGCGCCTTGCTTTGTTTTCATTATCCAGTTTATCCGGCGCAGGAGGCTTAATTTGTGGTTCTTCGCGAATAAATTTTTCTATAATAGCTTCTTCTTTTCTTCGCAATTCAAAATGAACGGTTTTTTTCTGAATCGGTTTCTGAATATTATCCAGCGGAGACTGAAGGTGGAAAATATTTTCTTTTATCTGCTGATCCAGCGCTGCGTTATTTTCTTTTTGCGGCGTTTGGCTATTATCGAATTTTAATTTGATATAAGGTTGGTAGGTGTCAGCATGCTCTTTTCTGGTTTTATGTAACCACCATAAAAAGGAATAAGGCATTTGATCATCATCATACCGGGAAACTTCTTTCCTCTCTTCAGTTGTAACTTCAGAGATTTCATCTGCCGGCAAAGTATCTGTTTCTGTTTTCTCAGTTTTATTTGTATGATCGCTCAGCTTTTTTTCAAAAGCAAAGAAATCGGCGGAAGCAATATTTTCAAGAAGTATTTTTTCTTCCGGATCAATCTGATTTTTTTGTGGAGAAGCTTCTGCTGAAGTTTCAATATGATCGTCTGTCTCGATATTTTCCGAAACTAAAACGGCTTCTTCGCTGTGAATAGGTTCTGTAGTTTCTTCAATAATCTCGGTATACTCAATCTCCGTTTCATCGACATGGGGATGAGAAGAACTCTGGCTAATCTCAATGTCTAATTCGTCAGGAGACATTGGTTCAATCACGGCTTTAAAAAACTCAGGTTTGTTAATTATAGAGTAGAGAATTTTTCTGTCGGGCGAATAAACAGAAGCTTTTGCCAGTAAATCGTTGAAATCGTTTTCATTAGTGTCTTTAGAAATTTTTGCTCTAAATGCATGCAAAAGCTGGCAATAAGGAAAATCGCTTAATAAATTTTCAATATTTTCCTTTCCGGAATCCTGGACACTGGCGGGATCCGAAATGTATTTTGAAAATGATTCTTTACTATTTTCCTTATTCAATGTTTCCAATTGGGATTTATTTAAATTTAAACTTACCAGTTTGCAAAAGCACGGTTAAATATATCTTCTGTAAGTAATTTGTTGATCTGTGAAATTAAATCCGGCTCCTGAGATTGCAAAGTCCGGGTTTCTACAGAAAAATCTAAAAATCTGCTGAATGACTGCTCAAAACCCTGATCTGGTTTCAACGCATTCGTGTATTTTACAAATACCGTTATCGTCAATCGGTTTAAACCGGCCCGTTCATTTCCCTGAATTGCGACCGGGCGAATGCTGTAATCAGAAATTCGACCTTCAAAATTCGCGTCAGCATCACTTCTGATAATACTTAAACGAGATTGATTGCGGATTCTGTCTTTCAAAGATTCTGTAAACTGCTGACTTAGATAGGGAACAACAAGACTTGAATTGTTCTCAAAAAATTGTACAGATATCGTTTTCATCTCTGGCGGAATAGAAGCGCCGGAAAGTTTATAGCCGCAGGATTGCTGCATTAAAACAAGAGGTAATATCAGTAATCCGGTAACGATTTTAAATATTTTCTGCATTCAAAAATCAGTTTAAATCAAGCTCTTTAATTTTGCGATATAGTGTACGTTCAGAAATTCCTAATTCCTGAGCCGCTAATTTACGTTTGCCTTTGTGTTTTTTAAGGGCTTTTTT
>JBDTLL010000304.1:0-3090 GCA_039934815.1 Daejeonella sp.
GGCAGGGAAGTTTCCTAAACTTTAGATGTGGGTTCGATTCCCGCCGGGACCACAAAATGTTTAATATGTTTGTGTATGCAATTCAATCAGAAATAAACAACTTTATTTATGTTGGTATGGCTGAAAATGTTGAAATACGACTTGAACAACATAACTCAGGCAAAAATAAGTCTACAAAAGCCTATCGGCCCTGGAAATTATTTTATCAGGAATATTGCGTTGACCGTATTTCTGCAAGACAAAGAGAGAAACAATTAAAAAGCGGCTACGGAAAAGAGTTTTTAAAGTCACTGCCTAAATAGAATACCTGCCTGCCGGCAGGCAGGGAAGTTTCCTAAACTTTAGATGTGGGTTCGATTCCCGCCGGGACCACAACCTTAAAACAAAAAAGGCGGAATTTCTTCCGCCTTTGCATTTTAAGTCAAGTCAAATTATTTTACCGGAACAATATCTATAATTACTGTTCTGTTGTAAAAACGCTCTTCGGGAAGAGTATTATCAAATGGTGAATGACTCACTTCTTCACCAAAACCGGATGTTTCAAATTTCACATCTTTTTTCCCAGCATTAGACAGTGCATTCTCTATAATCTTATGAGTTTCAAGAGCTCTGTTATGGGATAACGTATGGTTATAAACTTCATCTCCAATAACATCTGTATGACCATGAATAATAACGGTTGATCCATCAGTAATTAATGGAGAAACCACATCTATTAAGAATTTTTCATACGATGCAATTGTTTTTGAATTATCGAAATCGAACAAAATACTATAGCGAAAAGATTTTTCTATTATTTCATTCTGACGAACTAAATGCAGGGAACCTTGCTTATTTACAGGCAATCCGGCTTTAGTTTCTCCGGTCATTATAATTTTGTAATCTCCCTCAGATCTTTCACCTAAAATCGAATTCACAGTGATACTTTCCTGATCACTTGTAAAAGGTCCACAATGCTGTATGGTTCCGTTTTCATCGGTAATGTCTACAGACCATGATTTAAGAAGATCTTTTGCTCCGTCTACATTTAAAACTACCTGGGTATTCAACGAATCTTTTTGTGATTCAATAATTTGAACGGGCTTCATCATTCCGACACCAACTTCCATTAATAATTCAGGAGATGTGCTTGTGATGTCTACGCGACGGTCACCCGCATGAAGAAGAACAAGTTCTTTGGTTGCACCTGGTTTTTCTGACGGAATTAGTGGCTTTGTTCGACCTTCAGTTTTAATCCTTGAACCCTCAATTCCAAAAACAGATACAATGTATTGCTTAACGGATTCTGCAAATACTTTACCCTCCTGAGGACCTTGAGCAGATGCTCCGCTAAGATTAATTCGGGCTTCCGGATTTGTTCTCATCCGGTCTCCTAAAATATTTAATATATTGTGATATACATTTAATTGTCTGGCAGACCGTCCAGTCAGGATTCCTGTTTGTTCTAACTGTAAAGATTCTTCTTTAAAGTTGCCTGCTTCATCTTTTGTTAGAACGATGTAACGGTTTGGAATTGCTGAAGAACCTTCATCAAAAAATACAGAATTACGTAATGGTAGCAATTCACTAATCTGATGATTAATTGGTGGCGCTATTGGTCCATTAACCGTAAAATTAACCTCACGCAAAGGAACAACAACTACAGGAGGTTCTGTAACAGGAGACTTCTTGAGTTTTCCAAACTTAAGCGCTATGCCTGTTCTTACGGTACTGATAGATAAACTTTCAATATCACGGGGATCTTGGCCAAAGTACGGATGGTAAGAAATAAATGGCGAAAGGCTTACTTGGGTAGAATTTGCGGGAGAAGAAATTGGAAATTCGTAACCCATACCTACCTGACCCGAAATTATATGCTCTTTTACGGCACTCAGTTCTCCTTCCGTGTCTGGTTGGAATTGTTGTGTATATTTAAATTCAGTTTGTAAATTAAAACCTATACGTGGACCGGCGAAGAAGTACAGTCTTGATGACGGCATGCTGAAACGCAAGCTCGGCTCGACAGATAAATAACTCATATTCGTTTTTAAAGTTGCCGGGCAATCGCATGGTGCAATTACACCGTCAAACTTCGCACCCCGGCCATCATAGCCAACATTAAACATAAGTCCCAGTATTCCGGCAGGTCTGTATTCCATAAACACAGATCCAAAAGGTTGTACACCAAATCCCTTGTGGAAGGCCGCAGGAACAATTAATGAATTGTTTAACCTTTGCGTGGTTCCGCTATAGAAATTTGAATTTGCGGCTCCTGAAACACCAAACCACCAGGTGGGCTGTGTAGTCTGCGCTTGAACGTTGCCAATTAATGCCATTACCATCAAGACACAGGTAATTAATTTTTGATTTATTTTATTTTTGGGTAACATGGGATATCTTCTTTTTAAAATCCCCCGAAGGGGATAAAATGTGTATATACTAAAAGTAATTAGGGTTGGATAACGGTACTGCCGTTTAGTGTAACAGCTGTTTGTGCCATTAATTTGCCGGTAATGATTGAACCGGTATTTAATGAGATCAGTGTTTTGCTTAATATATTTCCACTAAAATTGACGTTAGTTCCTAACGTTGCCTGGCCTGCAACAACCCAAAAGATGTTTTTAGCCTGCGCTCCACCTGTTAGGTGAATTATAGCAGAACTATTTACCGTTAAATTTTGTGGAATTTGGAAAACCCATGTATCATTCGGCCCACCATTAAGTGTAACACCGGCATTTGTTATCAAAACACCTGTTCCCCATTTGTATAAACCGGGAGGCAAAATTCTTCCACTAATGTCACCAGCGTAGATATCAACAATAGGAGCTGGTGTGGTTAGGCCGTTTGCGGTAGTGTAAGCAGTTTCCATGTCACTAACAGCCGTGGTCATTTTGGCCGGAGTAGGAGCTGAATAGTCAGAAGCATAAATTAAACCCGTTACCAGCGGTGATCTGGAAAATTGGTTACTTGAATCCATTATTAAACCAAATCCGGTTATTGCTGTTGCTGCAGCCGGGCTTACACCTATGTTACCGTTTACTAAACTTATTCCTGTAGTTGAAATTCCCGATTTTGTTAAGATTGAGAAATCACCTGCGCTTCTCAGATTTA
>JBDTLL010000305.1:0-3063 GCA_039934815.1 Daejeonella sp.
GTACGGTTGTAAAGATTTTTAAGCGTAATTCTGCTGTTTTTATAGTTGTAAGCAAAGTTTGCTAAAGCACCAACATTTGTAGAAAATTTATACTGATCATCATTGTAATCAAAAACATGATATTTTCTCACAATACCTAAATTGGTATTCTGAGAGTTACGATAAGTCAAAGATAAAATAGCTCCTAAACGCTTGTTATTTTCAAAATCTTTTACTTTACCAACAGATAACTGATAATTCTGATTTAAAAAGGCGTTACCGTTTCTGATCCCAAAATCCTGTGGTAAGGCTTGTAATGAAGCTATATTTTTATTCGGGCCAACACCATTGTTTACTATTTTGCGTGTTGAAGGGAAGTTATTAGGAATAGAACGCAATCCATTATCAAAACCAAAATAATCGGTTAAATTTCTATTTCCACTTTGAAAATTTTTAAAAGTAGATTGAGAATTATAACTGTATCCTGCTCCAACTGTAACAAAATTATCATCCGGAATATCCTTAGTTACAATTTGAACAGAACCTCCGGCAAAATCTCCCGCTAAATCAGGCGTTGCTGTTTTGCTGATAATGATATTATCTATCAGGTTTGAAGGAACAATATCAAATGAAAATGCTTTACGGTTAGGTTCTGTACTTGGCAAAACACCATTATCCAGAGAAGCAGAATTATATCGATCTGCCAAACCACGCACTACCACAAACTTATTGTCCTGAATTGTGGTTCCACTTACGCGTTTTAAAACTTCACTTGTATTCTTATCAGGAGATTTTTTAATGGATTCCGCAGAAATACCATCCGTTACACGAACACTATTTTTTTGTTTGGCATATAAACCATTTAAACTTTCCTGGCGAGCGGTCGCAGTAATCACCACTTCAGACAAAGTTTGTCCGGCAGATTCTTCCATCACAATATCCAGTTTGGTGGAACTTCCCGCCTTAACCAGAATATCTGTAATGCTTTTGCTATTATATCCTATATAAGAAAATGAAAGAGTAGCTTTCCCAGGGTTTATACCTGTTAACACATACTGACCATCTACGTCAGTAAATACACCTTTAGTAGTTCCTTCTAATTTAACGGTCAATCCAATTAAGGATTCTCCGGTTTTTTTATCGGTAACTTTGCCCGTTATTTTTCCCATTTCCTGAGCTATACCACTAAAGGATATAAAACTTAAAACCAGAACCAGGCCTAATATTTTTTTGATTACGTTGTAATTCACTTTTTACAGATTTAATGTCCTGCAAAAGTATAGGAGCCGTATTAGCTCAATGTTAGAGAGATATTAAACAATAATGACTTTAGAGTTATTTTAATGTTAATTAACATAAATACTTGATTTACAGTTATCTAACAAAACTTGAAAGTTAAGTAAATGATAACTAAACTTCAATTATAGGCTTGTTAACAATTTGGTAACATTCATTTAATGCACTATTCACTTTCGCACCGTTCCTTTGTAGCGTAAAATAACATTAACTTAACAATGAGAATATATTTAAGAACTACGTTTGCGGCTATTACTTTATTTCTTTTGGGATTTAAAATGGCGAATGCACAGGACAGCTTAAAGGTAAAAGAGCAATCAGAAAAGCCTGATACTGTAATTTCTGCAGTACAGAAACTTCAATCTGATATCAAAATCTTGCAAAATCTCAAAATTACAGGTTATGTTCAAGCGCAATATCAAATCGTTGATTCTGCAGGTGCGGCTTCCTTTGCGGGCGGAAATTTCGGTACCGGAATCAACAACCGCTTTATGATTCGTAGAGGTCGGGTTAAGATGACCTATAATGGCGGCAATTTCTCAAAATATGTAATGGAGTTTGACATTTCTGAGAAGGGATTAGCTATTAAAGATATGTATGCTAAATTCTCTGATCCCTGGATCCAGACTTTTTCACTAACAGCCGGTGTATTTAACCGCCCGTTTGGGTATGAAATCGGGGTTTCATCCAGCGTGCGTGAATCACCGGAACGGGCCCGTTATTCCCAAACTTTATTCCCGCAGGAACGGGAGGTTGGAGCTCAACTTACTATTCAGGGATCTGAGGAATCTAACTGGAATTTCTTAAAAGTAAGTTTGGGTATGTTTAATGGAAATGGCCCAACCCCAGAAACAGATAACAAGAAGGATTTTATTGGCCATATTGGTATTGCTAAATCGAACAAGAATAAAACCTTTAAATATGGATTTGGCACTTCCTATTACAAAGGAGGAGTATTGCAATCAACCGATAATATCTACAGTATTTCTGACAATAACGGCATTCCTCAATTTACTGCAGCGTCAATTTCTTCAGCAGGTTCTTACCAAGGCAAATTTGCGAATAGAGAATATGTTGGTGCCGATGCCCAATTAACCATTTCCACTAAAATAGGCTCTACTTCCTTAACCAGTGAGTATATACAGGGCGATCAACCCGGTACGGCTTCCAGCACGACAAGTCCGCTGGCTATAACTAGCGGCGACACGTATTTACGTAAATTTAATGGAGGGTATCTTAATTTTGTCCAGGATTTTAAAGGAGTTCCACTTTCTGTAATAGCCAAATATGATTGGTATGACCCGAATACAAAAGTAAAAGGCGATGCAATTAATATTGCGAATAAGTTTTCTGCCGCCGATATTACATACCGTACATTAGGACTGGGTTTACTTTATCAATACGACCATAATATCCGTTTAACGGGATATTATGATATTATAAACAACGAAACTTCTGCCAATCTACCTGGTTTTACAAACGATATAAAAGACAACATTGTTACCCTGCGTGTTCAATACAAATTCTAAATTCAAATCATAACAATTCATTAATCAGAAAAATCTAATTATTATAAAATGAAAAAGTTAACTATTCTAATCCTGAGTGTATTTATCGGATTAAACTTCGGATGTTCTAATTCAGGTGAGAACAAAACAGAAGGAAGCAATACTGAAGAAGGAACTGCAGGAATCACTATCAAAGGAAGTGACACGGTTTTACCTTTATCTCAGAAAGAAGCTGAAGTTTTTGGTCAGGAAAATAAAGACGCAAGAATTATTGTTACAG
>JBDTLL010000306.1:0-3063 GCA_039934815.1 Daejeonella sp.
GCTTCGGTTAAAACCGTTGCATCGCAAATACAAAACGGAACGTTTAATATTTTAGAAATGGTTTTAGCTAATAAAGTTTTTCCGGTACCGGTCTCTCCCACCATAATGATGTTTGATTTTTCTATTTCCACTTCATCTTTATCAATCTTTTGATTGAGCCTTTTGTAGTGATTATAAACGGCAACTGATAAAATTTTCTTAGCCTGATCCTGTCCGATAACATACTGATCCAAATGGTTTTTAATCTCCATTGGTTTCAGTAAAGTCACAGCAGTTGTTGCTTTGGTTTTACGAACATTCAATTCTTCGGCAAGTATCTGGTTAGCTTGCGCTACACATTTATCGCAAATGTGCGCATCCAAACCAGCTATAAGCATCAGGGTATCCTGTTTGCCCGAACCGCAGAATGAACATTTTATTTCTTTGTTATTTTTACTCATTACTTTTTATCTGCTGTACCGGAAAGTACCTCATCAATCATACCAAAATCCTTGGCTTCTGAAGAGATCATCCAGTAATCGCGATCTGACGCTTTCTCTACCCACTCATATGACTGACCGGAATGCTTCGCAATAATATCGTAAAGCTCTTTCTTGATCTTTAGCATTTCGCGAAGATTAATTTCCATATCTGAAGCTACTCCCTGCGCACCGCCCGAAGGTTGGTGAATCATTACCCGGGAATGAGGCAAAGCTGCCCTTTTTCCTTTTGTACCTGCACAAAGTAATACTGCCGCCATTGATGCCGCCATACCTGTACAAATTGTAGCTACGTCTGGTGAGATGTATTGCATTGTATCATAAATACCTAAACCTGCATATACAGAACCACCCGGTGAATTGATATAGATTTGAATATCGCGTTTGTTATCGGTGGATTGTAAAAATAATAATTGAGCCTGAATAATGTTTGCGATACCTTCGCCAACTGCATCACCTAAAAAAATGATACGGTCCATCATCAAACGTGAAAAAACATCCATCTGAGCTACGTTCAGCTGGCGTTCTTCAATAATATAAGGAGTCATTGCACTTGGCATAGCAGAATTTACTCTGCCAATAAAACTATCTACATGCTGACTACCAATGCGGTGATGCTTTACAGCATACTTACGGAATTCGTTTTTATCAATATTCATATTCTAGCCTGAAACCCGGTTTTATACAGGTTATTAAATAATTAATTTCTTTTTTTAATTTTTCTTGCCAGCCAATTTAACTAATTCCTGAAAAGATTATTGAACGTGAATGTCAAATTGTGAAATCACTTCAAATCTTTTCCTCCCGCCTTACTTATCCAACTCGTTAAATTTGTTGTAGGCAATTTCTTTATTATCTAAAGTAACAACAGTTTTAAGATGATCAAACACTTTTTGTGCCTTTACCTCTTCAAAAATGCGGTTTGCATTCTCTTTTTCCTGAAGAAACTGAACAGTATATTGCCCTAATTGTTCTTCTGATACCGGTTGTGGGCTGTACATTTTAAACTGTGCGTCCAATCTTTTCTTCGCTGCCTGAAAAACCTCATCGTATTTAACTTCGATTTGGTTATCCTTCATTACTTTATTTTCGATCAAAGTCCATCTCAGGTTTCTGGCAAAATCATCGTAGCCTTCTTCCAGTTCTTTCTCTGATATTTTTTCGTTCGTAGCTTTTAACCAACGTTTTAAAAATTCATCCGGCAAGTCCATTTTAACTTTATCCAAACTGAATTTAAAAAGATCGTTTTGCAATCTTTGTTCTGAATTCTGAGCCATCATTGATTCTAACTCTTCAGTTATTTTCGCTTTAAATTCATCCTCATTATTTACTACACCAGCTCCAAACAATTTGTCGTAAAACTCCTGGTTTAAATCGCCTTCCTCTAAACGGTTAATGTTGTTTACAGTTAGCTGGAAATTTGATTTCAACCCGGCCGCATCTTCTTCAGAAATTCCTAAAACTTTTGCAACCTGAACTGCATCATTATTAAATGCAGCCTGAATATCAAAAGAATCAACAACATCACCCTTTTTTAAACCAATCAAAGACTTGTTAATTTTTTCATCTTTGATCAAATCTAAACGTACAGATCCGGTATTGCTGATGCCTCCTTCAAAAACAGAACCATCGGCCGAAAGCTGTTTTAATTCAGAATATAGTACATCATTTTCTGCCGAAACGTCCGGGTTAGACATTTTGCCATAACTTTTACGCAGATTAGTAATACGTGAAGCCAAAGTTTCATCGTCAACTTTAATCTGGTAGTTATCAACTTTATCTTTTGATGAGAAATCTATTGAGAATTCAGGAGCTAATCCCAACTCATAAATAAATTCAAACTCATCTGTATTATCCCAGCTAAATTCTTTGCTCTCATCTACACGTGGCAAAGGCTGACCTAACACTTCTAAGTTATTTTCTTTAATATAATTGGTTAATGTATCATTCAGCATGTTGTTGATCTCGTCAACCAGAATGCTTTTACCATACATTTTTTTAATGTGTGCAGGAGGTACCATTCCCGGTCTAAATCCCGGAAGTTTTGCTTTTTTCGCCTGATCTTTTATAGCTTTTTCTACGCGAGCTGTGTAGTCTTCAGGGTTTATCTTTACTGTTACCACCGAATTCAGGTTGTCAATTTTGTCCTGTGTGATGTTCATTTTCTGAGTTTTATTTCGTTTGCGTTTATACAAAAATTCCCCGGTTTGTAGCCGGGGAATCAATCTTGGTGCGGATGGAGGGACTCGAACCCACACGCCTCTCAGCGCCAGATCCTAAGTCTGGTGCGGCTACCAATTACGCCACATCCGCAATTATTAGGATTATATTTTAACAATTCTTTAGATCAGGATTTCAAAAATAAACAGATCAAAAAGATTTATTTTGGTCGGCAAAACTAACCTTTTTCTATTTCATTACAAAATCTATTTGCTCTTAATTTTCGCAAAATCAGTATTTACCTCATTTACTAATACTTGCAAATAATCAGCAGCTTTCAACAATCTGCTTCCATACCACGAAAACATTTCGCCGTCAACAATTACCACTTTTGCCTGCGGACAAATCTTTTGAAATTCTTCAA
>JBDTLL010000307.1:0-3044 GCA_039934815.1 Daejeonella sp.
TTGATATTCTGATGGAAAGTATCGAATGGAAAAATGATGAAGCCCGGATATTTGGAAAACATTTTATTACAAAAAGAAAGGCTGCCTGGTACGGCGATGAAAATTATTCATACACCTATTCTAACAGCACAAAAATTGCCTTACCCTGGACCAAGGAATTGCTTGAACTGAAAAAAATCGCGGAAGCAAAAACCGGCATCATATTCAATTCATGCCTTTTAAATCTTTACCATTCCGGCGAAGAAGGAATGGCCTGGCATAGTGATGATGAATCTGCACTGGATAGAAATTCAGGAATTGCTTCCATGAGTTTCGGAGCGGAACGAAATTTTTCTTTCAAACATAAAAGTACTAAACAGCTAGTTTCTGTGTTTCTGGAAAATGGAAGCCTGCTATTAATGAAAGATGACACTCAAACCAACTGGCTTCACCGTTTGGCACCCACCAGAAAAGTAAGCAAGCCGAGGATCAATCTAACTTTCCGCAAAATGAAAGGCAGTTAAAATTCAGGAATTCTCTGATTAAAGCTTGGCAGGATTATTATACAGCTCGATAATACAATTTAGACGAAGCCTAATAATTTTAATGCTGAAAAAAGCCTGTTACTACATTACACATTGGGAAACCTGGCACTGGCTTGCTAAATATATTCCAATTATGCCCGTATGGGCCTGGTATTGCATTCGATCGCGTTCCCTTTGGTTTTTTACTCCCTCAAATCCCACCTTAACATTTGGCGGCTTTCTCGGCGAAACTAAACGTGAAATGTATGAACAACTCCCTCCTGAAACCTATCCCAGCTCAGTTTACATTTCTCCAAAAATGGAGTTTGAGTGTGTTGAAAACGTCTTTCACAACAAAGGTTTAAAATTTCCCGTCGCGGTTAAACCGGATGCCGGTATGATGGGTTTTATGTTCCGCAAAATGGATAATGCTGATCAGCTTTTACATTACCATAAAAGCATGCCTGTAGATTATATTATTCAGGATATGATCGACTATCCCATGGAAGTCAGCGTTTTTTATTACCGTTTCCCTGATCAGCAGCAAGGAACAATAACCGGATTTCTGAAAAAAGAATATTTAGAAGTTATTGGCAACGGAGCTTCAACGCTTGAGCAATTGATCGATGATTATGACCGTGTAAGTTTACGATTGGAAGAAATAAAATCAAAGTTTAAGGATCGTTTAGAAGAGATCATCCCGCAAGGTGAGCGTGTTTGTTTGTCGTATGCTCTGAATTTAAGCCGCGGCGGAAAGCTTATAAGTCTGGCCGCAGAAAAGGACAGTCAGTTGTTGAAAGTATTTGATGACCTGAGTCATTATAGTAAATCATTTTACTATGGCCGGTATGATATAAAATGCAAATCTGTAGAAGATTTAAAACAGGGTAAAAATTATTCAATTCTGGAATTTAATGGCAGCGGCGCTGAACCACATCACGTTTACGGCAACGGAAACACACTTTTTCAGGCTTATGGAATTTTGCTGCATCATTGGAAGATGCTGTTTCTAATTGCCCGGATCAATAATAAAAAAGGAATTAAATATTGGAATTTTAGGCGAGGTCTGGAGTTTTCGCGTAAAGCAAAAAAACATTTTAAAGCATTAAATAAGCTAGATCTGGAGTATCAATATCAATAAAAAAGCATTGTTGGCACAAAATTTACGGGTTATAAAGTCTACCTATCTTAAATTTAATGCTCAAAGTTAATTCAGACACAGTTCGCGATGAATTCCTTTCTTTCATCGAAAACCGGGATTTCCCCTGCGTAGCCGCCAAGGCTGCAATGTCAAAACAGAATATTCAAACGTTTATTGCGGGTCACATGGCCTGCCCAAGTGATAATGCGGAGATCATCAAATTTCTTTATGAATTTGTTGATCAGTATCGTACTTCAGAACAGTTTTACCATAGCGCAGCCATAATTTTTCCGACTACAGAAATTTTTTCTGAAGCGATGTTCGATGGTTTTTTATGGCCGAAATTGCAGGCTCTTTCTGATCTGGATGCTGAAAATTATACTTATGATGAACGGGTTGCCTCGGATATTCAATCCTCTAATTTCAGCTTCAGCATCAAGCAGGAAGCATTTTATGTGGTAGGATTGCATCCGCAAAGCAGTAGAACGGCAAGGCAGTTTAAATATGCTACACTGGTTTTCAATCCGCATGATCAGTTTGAGGCATTGCGTGAAAACGGGAAATACGACAATATTAAAAATGCGATCCGTAAACGGGATGTTGCTTTATCAGGTTCGGTTAACCCGATGCTGGAAGATTTTGGAGAAACATCGGAAGTTTTTCAATATAGCGGTCGCAATTATGATAAAAATTGGGAATGCCCATTAAAATTAAAACATGCAGGAACTACAGATTATTCCGCCTCGTAGCGGCGTTTCATTTATACTTAAAAAAGGTCAGCGTTTAAAAGTCGTCGATATACAGGGCGAACAGGTTTCTGATTTTATTTCTTACAATCTGCACGATAAATCTGAATATTTATCATCCGGAAGGACAATAGATTATGCAGAAACAATTTTCCTGACCAAAGGACACCCATTCTATTCAAACCGCAGTAACATCATGTTTGAAATTGTGGAGGATACCGTAGGCAGACATGATTTTTTGTTGACGCCCTGTAGCGCCGATACTTTTCGAATTATTTACGGTCATGAAAAACCACACCGTGGCTGCTTTGGTAATCTGGCCGCTGCCTTAAAGGAATTTGATATTGCTCCGGATGATATTCCAATCAGCTTTAATATTTTTATGAATGTAGAAGTGGATGGAACAAGCGGGCAGGTTTCTGTATTGCCTCCAAAAAGTAAAGCCGGGGATTATATTGTGATCGAAGCTAAAATGGATCTGATTGTTGGGCTTACAGCATGCTCCGCCGAGATGTCTAATAATTATTCTTTTAAACCGATAGGGTATATAATAGAAGAATAGTTTGGGTTTAGTTGCAGTTTTCAGTCGCCAGTAATGAGTTGGTAGTTTAGCCTCAGCAATAGTTTCAAATACGCTTTTTTTCGGCCTGTTTT
>JBDTLL010000308.1:0-3043 GCA_039934815.1 Daejeonella sp.
TCATTCACCATGTCGTAATTTAACATATATCGAATCTCATTTGATTTGCCCGATTCGATGGCCTTTTCAACATAAGCTTTTGAGCCCAGCAAGCCTTCTTCCTCGCCCATAAACATTACAAACTCGACAGTTCGTGCCGGCTTTAATTTCAGAGCCGAAAATGTGCGTGCCATATCCAGCACAGAAAACGACCCAATTCCATTGTCAATGGCGCCCGTTGCCAGATCCCAGCTATCTAAATGACCACCAACTACAATTTTTTCCTTTTTTAAATCAGACCCTTTCAATGTTGCAATTACATTCCGGGCTTTAATCATCCCGGAGAAATTCGTCATATCAATTTCTGCAAAAAGATCACCGGATTTTAAAATTTCTTTGTACTTCATTCCATCTTCTAATCCAATACAAACTGCAGGTATTGGGATTAGCTTACCGGTAACAGATGCTGTCCCGGTTAACAATACTCCTCCGGGCACGGTGTTAATAATTACAATACCGGTCGCACCGTATTTGGTAGCAAGCGCCGTTTTTTCCGATCGGTGCAGCTTTTTAGTTTCCGAATCTGAACCGGGCAAAATGCCTAAATAAACCAGGGCTATTTTTCCTTTTACTTTTTCAGGATTGTTTTGATAATCAATCTCAACACCATTTCCCATATCTACAAGCTGGCCCTTTAAACTTGCTTTTACAGGAGAATGAGCAAGTGCCACAGATTTTACATTTTGCAAATTACCGTCCTCTCCAATTTTAACTTCAAGCTCTCCTCTGCTCCAGCTTTCTACTTCAAACGGCTGATATTTCACGTCCAAACCATACGATTTCAAAAGATTGAAAGCATACTCTTCTGCCTTTTTACCATTTTCAGAGCCTGTTAAGCGATGTCCGATCGTTTCTGTAGCATATTGTAAGGTGCTGTACGCTTTAGAATTTTGCTGCACTTCCGAATTTATCGCAACGAATGTTTTTTCCCATTTTGGGTTTACCTGCGCATTTAAAGTCAGAGAAAATAAGCATCCCAAAAGGGATAAAAGGCTGAAATTTTTCATGATCGAAAATTAAGGAATTAATCACAAAATAGCGCAGAAAGATATTCTGTTGCTTATTTTGATTTTACCGGAGTTTTTTGCGGAAAAATTAAAGAAGCAACCACGCTGATTGTGAGGATACCCAGGATTACGAACAGAGAGTGCATGGTTGTAAATCCAATCTTAACCAACCAGTTATGCGCCAGCATTTTTACGCCAATAAAAACCAATAGAAGTGAAAGTCCGGTTTTCAGGTAATGGAATTTATGAATGGTATTAACCAATAGAAAGAACATTGATCTTAAGCCCAAAATTGCAAAAATGTTGGAGAAAAATACGATATACGCGTCTTTAGTAACGGCAAATATTGCGGGTATAGAATCTACAGCAAATATCAGATCGCTAAATTCTACAATCAATAGAACCAGAAAAAGAGGAGTTATAAATCGTTTTCCGTTCTGACGGATAAAAAATTTGTTTCCCGAAAAATGTGGAGAGACAGAGAAGTATTTGGATGCAAATAAAACCATTTTATGATTTTGTGTATCAATTTTCTCTTCTTCATGCCGGTTGAAAAACATGCTGAAACCTGTGTAAACCAGAAAAGCTCCGAAAATATAAAGTATCCAGGTGAATTTTGTGATGAGCGCAGCTCCTAAAAAAATGAAAAGAAAGCGCATAATTACAGCGCCAATTATTCCCCAAACCAACACGCGGTGATAATATTTTTCATCCACACTAAAAGCGCTGAAAATTAAAACCATCACAAAAATATTATCAACCGATAGCGCATATTCAATCACATATCCCGTAAGGAATTCTAAAGCCAGATTTTGTTTATAGGTTTTTAAACTCTCTATAAAGTTGTCCGGATTTAGGGTGATGTTATGCTGGTTTAGCCGGGTAATTTCCTCGAGCCGCGAAAATGTTTCTATACTGTGCAGCTCCTGCCCTTTTGTTAAAAGAAGAATATAAAAGCCAAGTGCAAAAGAAACCCAGACAAAACTCATGGTTGCGGCTTCTTTAAAGCCAACAACATGATCTTTTTTATTGAAAACGCCAAGGTCAATTGATAACATCAGCACGATGAATAATATAAAACTGCTGATGTATATGTACTCGCTGGCCATTTTATTTTTTACGTTCTGTGGTAAATCGCACTAACTGCTCTAAGGCATTACGCGAAGAATGTTCCGGGAAAGTACTCAATAAATCAAAAGCTTCCTGCTGGTATTTCATCATTTGTACTTTTGCATACTCCAATCCACCACCATTTCGCACAAAGTCTATTACCTCAGATACCTTTTCAGAATCTTCATTAAAATTTTTAACCAAATTTATAATGTGTCTTTTTTCTTTACCCGAAGCTTTACTTAAAGCATAAATAAGAGGAAGTGTAATTTTTTTCTCTTTAATATCAATTCCCAGTGGTTTGCCTACATCATCTGTACCAAAATCAAAAAGGTCGTCTTTGATCTGAAAAGCGATACCGATTTTTTCGCCAAACAAACGCATTTTTTCAATCGTTTCCGCGTCAGCTCCGGCAGATGCTGCACCACAAGCGCAACATGATGCGATTAAAGAAGCTGTTTTCTGGCGGATAACTTCATAATAGATTTTTTCATCAATATCCAGTCGGCGAGCTTTTTCAATCTGCAAAAGTTCACCTTCGCTCATTTGCTGAACTGCTTCAGAAACAATCTTAAGTAAGCCGAAATCGTTATTATTGATGGAAAGCAATAAACCTTTAGATAGTAGAAAATCGCCAACCAACACCGCGATCTTATTTTTCCATAATGCATTGACTGAGAAAAATCCGCGACGCTCGTAAGAATTATCAACTACATCATCATGAACAAGAGTTGCGGTATGCAAAAGTTCAACAAGAGCTGCACCGCGGTGCGTTGCTTCTGTAATTCCGCCGCATAAACTTGCAGAGAAAAACACAAACATAGGCCTGATCTGCTTCCCTTTCCGTTTAACTATATAATGTGTTATACGATCAAGTAATGGTACTG
>JBDTLL010000309.1:0-3039 GCA_039934815.1 Daejeonella sp.
TCGTCCTGATCATAATCTAACGAAGTATTGGTAACAAATCCTTTTGCAGTAATACCCTCACTCAAAAGATAGTATTGGTGTAAAGGATTTTGACCAACAGAAAACAACCAGAGTGAAAAAGAAATAAGCAATAATCCCCAGCAAGTACTCTTTATTAATTTAAAATATATTTTTCTCACAGATTCAATAATCATTTATTAAAAAAAATCTAAATACTAACCATTTGGAATGTCAGGTTTGCAGATCTGGCCAGCCGGGCACAAATACTACAAATTTAACAGGCGAGGATAATTTAAAATCGAATTACTAATTGACTGTGTTTTAAATGAACAAAATTCTTTTTTGTGAATACTTAATATTTTGTAAATACAAATGCTATCCGCATATTCCTCACCAATTAAATGTTGAAATTCAAAGTTTAAACTTAACCATTCCTTAAATTGAGAAAGAGTTTTAAATCTCCCGTTTTTCTCACTGCACAATTTATCAAAGCAAATTGAATCGCCAATTTCTATCCTTGGAACTTCTTCGTTCTTCCATAAAATATTACCAGTTATAAAGTATTTTTTCATACTTTGAAGATAGAGTGTTTTTTTGTTACTTTTTTTAGCCACGAATATTGCTATCATTCTCAATAATTTACTGTACAGGCTATTTCTGATTTCACTATAAAGCCCCGCCAT
The DNA here is from genome assembly GCA_039934815.1 of Daejeonella sp. Taxonomy (GTDB): domain Bacteria; phylum Bacteroidota; class Bacteroidia; order Sphingobacteriales; family Sphingobacteriaceae; genus Daejeonella. The sequence goes on from JBDTLL010000309.1 coordinate 684, forward strand.
ATCCTGGCAGGGCTTACTTATGACTTACAACTTAATACCTACAACTTAACTACATCCTCCCTGCGTTCCGCAGTTCAAACATTTATAACAAGTACCCGAGCGCACCATGATGTGACCACAACTGCTGCAAGCAGGAGCATCACTTTGTCCGCCGCCGGAAATATCCAGAACAGGTTTTAATTTTTTATCAGAGCTCACTTTCGCGGTAGCTGCTTGTGGAGCAGTTTCAAAATTATTCTCGTTTGTATTTTGGTCTTCATCTGCCATTTGCGGATTTCCCAAAACAGCTTTCTGCTCTGTAATTACATGTACCAGATCTTCGCGACCTAAATACTCATAACCCAGCATGCGGAAAATATAATCGATAATGGATGTAGCAGATTTAATATTGTTGTGACCGGCAACCATCCCGCTAGGCTCAAAACGTGTGAATGTAAATTTATCTACAAACTCCTCTAAAGGCACACCGTATTGCAAACCAACAGAAACGGCAATGGCAAAACAGTTCATTAATGAGCGGAAAGTTGCGCCTTCTTTGTGCATATCTACAAAGATCTCACCCAATGTTCCGTCTTCGTACTCGCCTGTGCGAACGAAAATTGTTTGTCCGCCAACGGCTGCTTTTTGTGTAAAACCGCTTCTTCTGTGCGGAAGACTTTTCTTCTCTACAACAGATGATAACTGACGTTTGAAATGTGTATCTGTTGATTTCTCCAGAATTGCACGGGCCGCTTCCAATACCTGATCGGGTGTCAGATCGCTTAATTTCACGTTTGCTGCTTCGCCCAAAACCTCTTCAACAGAATCTAATTTGTCTTCTTTACTGTCGGAAGATTTAGTAGATAATGGCTGAGAAAGTTTACAACCATCGCGATACAAAGCATTTGCTTTTAAAGCCAGTTTCCAGGAAAGTTCGTAGCACTCTTTGATCTCTTCAACGGTTGCCTCATTTGGCAGATTGATGGTTTTAGAAATTGCTCCCGACAAGAATGGCTGCGCTGCCGCCATCATTTTTATATGGCCGGTTGCATGTATGTACCGTTGACCTTTATTTCCGCATTTGTTGGCGCAATCAAATATCGGGTAATGCTCTTCTTTTAAGAAAGGCGCACCTTCAATGGTCATGGTTCCGCAAATGTATTCGTTTGCTTCCGCGATCTGCTGGCGGGTAAAACCAATTGCACGCAGGAAGTTAAAATCAGGAGAGCTGTACTGCTCAGGCTTAAAGCCTAAACGTTTCAAGCAGTCTTCGCCTAAACTCCATTGGTTAAATACGAAACCAATTTCGAAAGCTGCCAGTAATGATTTATCAATTTTCTCCAATTCGTCCTGAGTAAATCCTTTTGCAGCCAGGCTGTCGAAGTTGATATGCGGCGCTTTATCTAAAGTTGCAGCTCCTTTGGCATAGTTTACAATCGCTTCAATCTCATGCTCCTGGTAACCCTGATTTCTCAGCGCTGCCGGAACTCCCTGATTGATGATCTTGAAATAACCACCGCCGGAAAGCTTTTTGAATTTCACTAAAGCAAAATCTGGTTCGATACCGGTTGTATCGCAATCCATCACCAAACCAATAGTTCCGGTTGGTGCAATTACAGTAGTTTGCGCATTGCGGTAACCGTAATTTTCACCCAGTTCTACTGCTTTGTCCCATGCATTACAAGCTGCTGATAAAAGATAATCAGGGCATTTTTTCTGATCAATTCCCTGCGGATTGATTTCTAATCCTTCATAATCATCTGTGTTGTATGCCGCATAGCGATGATTTCGCATTACGCGAAGCATGTGCTCTTTATTATCCTGGTAACGGCTAAAAGTTCCTAATTCGCGGGCCATTTCTGCTGAAGTTGCATAAGCGGTACCCGTCATGATGGCCGTAATCGCTGCGCCCATTGCACGAGCTTTTTCGCTGTCGTAAGGGATGCCGGCAACCATTAATGTAGAACCCAGGTTTGCATAACCCAAACCTAAAGTGCGGTAATCATAAGATAATTGCGCAACTTCTTTTGATGGGAATTGTGCCATCAAAACTGAGATCTCTAAAACAACTGTCCAAACACGGCAAGCATGCTCAAATCCTTTTACATCAAAAATTAATGTCTTCGGATCGAAGAAATGCGCCAGATTTATAGAAGCTAAATTACAAGCTGTATTATCCAGGAACATATATTCTGAACACGGATTGGATGCGTTGATGCGTCCGCCTTCAGGGCAGGTATGCCATTCGTTTATTGTTGTATCATATTGTACTCCCGGATCGGCGCAAGCCCAAGCCGCGAAAGCGATATCCTGCCAAAGTTTTTCTGAAGAGATAGACTTTACCGGTTTGCCGGTAATACGACCGATCAGATCCCAG
>JBDTLL010000310.1:0-3031 GCA_039934815.1 Daejeonella sp.
AATAAAAGTTTATATTCATATATATTACAAAATAATTGAACCAAAAAACTAACTTTATTAGCATCGTGCTTTTATGAATATAATTAACACCTACAAAGCACTGTTTATCAGCATATTTACAATTGCTATTTTAAGCATAAATTCACTGACTGCATTGTGCCAGCTATTTGACAGCGGCCAAAACCCACCAAGTGTAAAGTTCAAACAAATAAACACTCCTCACTTTCAAATCATCTATCCTACCAGCCTGGAACATGAGGCACAGAGAATGGCAAATACTTTAGAAGATATCATACTTCAAGTGGGAGCCGGCCTTGACGTAAATCCCCGAAAAATTTCTATCATTTTACAAAATCAGGGTACAGAATCTAATGGATTTGTACAGCTTGCACCTCGCCGTTCTGAGTTCTATACTACTCCCCCACAATCGTTCGATTATCAGGATTGGCTTAATAGTTTAGCCGCACACGAGTTGAGGCATGTGGTGCAGTTTGAGAAACTAACGGGGAAATTAAAGGCTCCTTTTTTTGAAGAGTTAGCACTTGCTGTTTTCGGGATAACCTTACCTCCCTGGTTTTATGAAGGCGATGCTGTTGGCACCGAAACTGCACTAACAAATGCAGGCAGAGGCAGACTTCCTGAATGGGATCTAATCTTCAGAACAAATACACTAAGTGGTAAAAAATACTCGTACAGTAAAGATTATTTAGGTTCTGTTAAAGATCGCACTCCGGGCTATTACCAGCTTGGATATTTTATGACAACTAAGCTTAAACGTGATGAGGGACGCATGGCGATTGACAGCATTTTCGAACGTTTGAAAAGCAACCCTTTCAGACCTTATAATCTAAGCAGAGCCGTTAAAAAAATCAGCGGGATGAACACCAAAAACCTCCATGATTCTACCGTTCACGAGCTGGAAAAATTATGGAAAAATCAGTCTTCCCAAATCCAATCTGTTCAATATAAATCAATCAATAAAAGGCAAAAAAATATACCTCAAGATTACCTTCTACCACAGCATTTATCTGACGGAAAAATTCTGGTTTTGAAGCAAAGTTCTGATAGATCTCCTGCCCTGTTACAAATTGATAAAAACGGCAAAGAAAAGAGACTTGTGAAAATTGGATTTCAGGAGCAGCCCAATTTTAATTATGCGAATGGAAAAATTGTTTGGGACGAATTTCGCTACGATAAGCGTTTTCAAAAACGATCCTTTAGTGTCATCAATATTTATGATCTCAAAACAAAATCCGTAAAACAACTCACGCACCAGTCCCGATTATTTTCGCCTGCTTTATCTGCCGATGCCAGTTTTATAATTGCAGTTAAATTATCTGCGGATAACCGAATGACTCTGGTCGAACTCAATCCGGAAACCGGAGAAAGTACTAAAGAATATCCCAACGCCGATTTTAACATTATTCAGAACCCTTCGATAAATTTTAACGGTGATAAAATAATTTTCAATAGCGTAAGCAAAAATGGAAACACATTAGTAGAGTTAGATCGTAGTACAGGAATTTCGTACCAACTAATTCCATTTCAGCAACAATTAATTTCCAATGCGAAATATGCGGGAGACGACATTATTTTCAGAGCGCATTACAACGGCATCGATAATATTTACAAATTCAATCACTTTACAAAAAAGATCACGCAAATTAGCAATGCGCAGTTCGGTGCTTTTAATCCCTCCTACCATCAATTCAGCGATCGGCTATATTTTAATAATTACCAGCTTCTGGGTCATGATGCCAGTTCAGTAAAACTTAATGAACAAAAGGAGAAATCGATAGAAAATATAGAAAACACTTTTATTGATTATGCGAAACCTTTATCCCGACAGGAAAATACCGGAAATGTTTTCGACAGTATTCCAAACCGGCAGTATGAAAGCAAACCTTTTCACGAGATCAACAATCTGTTTTATTTTCATAGTTTGGAACCAATAGCAGACGGAGCGAATTTATACGATGACAATATTGGATTCAAATTTATTTCGAATAACAAACTGAATACGATGGATTTTTACGCCGGCTATCAGTATGATAACAATTTGAAAAAAAGCGAATACCTTACCGGATTTACCTACAAGAAATTTTATCCTATTCTGGATGTACGTTACATTAATCGGGCAAGGCTGGCCTATTCACGAAGACTGCGTGGCCAGGACACGGTTGTGGTGCCCGTTAACTGGCGGGAGAATTTTACAGAGCTGGAAGTAAGCGTGCCTTTTCTTTTTAACCGATTAAATGACACGTACAGCATGGGTTTTAACACGTCAAGCAGTTACACTTACAGATATAATATTCTCAACAGGTCGTCGTCTTTCAGATCTGAATTATTGTTTCCAATGAAATACCAGGTTTATTTGAATCACAATGTTCGCAGAAGCGCCCGTGATCTGGCTCCGCAATGGGGACAAAATCTTACATTTACTTACCAGCATTTTCCGTTCAGCAATATAAACGGAGATTTATTCAGTTTTAGAAGTTTGTTTTACCTCCCGGGATTTTTCACTAATCACTCCATCCAAGCCAGATTCAACTATCAGTTGGGCAGCGGCGCTTATGATTTGACCACAGACATTCCACGCGTAACAGGCTATTCGCATTTAACAACTAACAAATATCTCACAAACACCTTATTGCTCAACTACCGTTTTCCTATTGCTTATCCGGATTGGGAACTTGGCCCCTTGGCATACATTAAACGCATACGCGGAGGTTTTTTTACGGATTTTGAAAATTTCGCAAAACGGGAAACAGTGGAACCAAGAACATTTGGAGCGGAATTGTATGCCGATATGAATTTACTTCGCTTTTATCTGCCAAACTTCGCCCTTGGCGGGAAAGTAATATTTGTTAATGAAAAACCTGCTAAAAACCCGATATTCGAAATGAGCTTTACTTATAGCTACTAATTTACATGAAACCAAAAATAATTTTTATCATCATTCTTTCCGTTTTGCTAACCATTATTCTGATGAAAAATACCCACGACATTCGGTTTTGGTTTTTCGGAGATG
>JBDTLL010000311.1:0-3029 GCA_039934815.1 Daejeonella sp.
AAAATCTTTTTTTATTTCCATGATTTTAACTCAATCTCATTTCTGATACTCCGGCCCCTGTTGGCACCATTGGAAACACATTATCTTCTTTTTCTACCACAACTTCTAATAAGTAAGGCCCGCTGTGGTCGAGCATGGTTTTTAGTGCGTCACCCAAATTCTCCCTGCTATCTACTTTTTGTGCTTCCAGTCTGTATGCTTTCGCGATAGCAACAAAATCCGGATTATCCATTTCGGTAAAAGAATAGCGTCTGTCAAAAAATAACTGCTGCCACTGTCTAACCATTCCTAAGAAATTGTTGTTCAGGATCACGATTTTAACAGGGATTTTGTATTGCATAATGGTTCCAAGTTCCTGAATGGTCATTTGGAATCCGCCGTCGCCAATAATGGCAATTACCTGTTTATCCGGAACGGCAAGCTTAGCGCCCATTGCCGCGGGAAGGCAGAAACCCATGGTTCCCAATCCGCCCGAAGTAACACAGCTGCGCAAATTTTTAAAATGATAATATCTGGAAGTAACCATTTGATGCTGACCGACATCGCTGCAAACTACGGCATTGCCATGTGTTAATTCATTTAAACGGTGAATCACTTCGCCCATTTTCAAGCCCTCACAATCCGGCTCGCAATCGCGGGTGATAATTTCTTTCTCCAGTTCATCCAATTTTTTGAACGAATTTAACCAGTCCGCATGTTCTGAATTATTTAATAAAGGAAGTAATGATTCTAATGCTTCTTTTGCATCGGCATGAATGCCGATATCGGTTTGTATGATCTTCCCAATTTCTGATTCGTCAATGTCAATATGAATTACTTTGGCGTTTGTTGCGTATTTGGCAACATTGCCGGTCACACGGTCGTCAAAGCGCATTCCTATCGCAATCAAAACATCACATTCATTGGTGTTGATATTCGGACTATAATTGCCGTGCATTCCTAAATATCCCACATACAGAGGATGGTCGGTTGGAAATCCGGATAATCCTAAAAGGGTAGAAGCAACCGGAATTCCAGCTTTTTCTGCTACCGCGATGAGTTCATCCTGAGCTTCGGATAGAATTATTCCCTGACCAGAAAGTATGTACGGACGTTTGGCATTGTTGATCATTTCTGCAGCTTCAGAAATGGCGGCCAAATCAGGCTTCGGAATTGGGGAATACGTTTTTATGGAACTGCACTTTTCGAGCTCTAATTCTGCCAACTCAAACTGGGCATCTTTTGTAATATCAATTAAAACCGGTCCGGGGCGACCGCTGGAAGCAATAAAGAACGCTTTTGCTACCGCATGGGCTACATCCGCAGCACGCGTAACTTGAATATTCCATTTGGTAACCGGCAAAGAAATATTGACAATATCAGTTTCCTGGAAAGCATCTGTACCTAACAAATGCGAAGCAACCTGCCCGGTTATGCAGACCAGGGGAGTGGAATCGATCATGGCATCTGCCAGTCCGGTGATTAAATTCGTAGCTCCGGGTCCGGAAGTTGCTAAAACTACACCGGTTTTTCCGCTTACGCGGGCAAATCCCTGAGCGGCATGAATTGCTCCCTGTTCATGCCGAACCAAAATATGCTTCAGCTCATTCGAGAAATGATAAAGAGAATCGTAAACGGGCATAATGGCGCCACCCGGATAACCGAATAGAGTTTCCACGCCTTCGGCAATTAATGCTCTGAGTAAAATTTCAGAACCTGTAACTTGCAATTTTGCCTCAGAATTCTCTTTTGCCGCAGCAATTGTTTCTGTTTTCATAAGCGGCTTCCCCTTTCATTAATCTGTTACACAACCTTCCGTTGCATTTTTAACCTGTTGCATATATTTGTACAAAACGCCTTTACTGACTTTGGCTGCCGGTTTTTCCCAGCCTTGTTGGCGTTTGTTCCATTCATCATCACTCATTTTTACATTGATGGTATTATTTGCGGCATCAATTTCAATGATATCATCATCCTGCAAAAAAGCGATGCCGCCGCCTTCAAAAGCTTCGGGCGTAATATGGCCAACCACAAATCCGTGAGTTCCACCAGAAAAGCGTCCATCGGTAATTAACGCCACCGAATTTCCCAGACCGGCTCCAATAATTGCAGAAGTAGGTTTTAACATTTCCGGCATTCCCGGCGCACCTTTTGGTCCAACCTGGCGAATTACCACCACATCTCCTTTTTGAACCTTTCCGCTGCTGATGCCGTGGATCAGCTCAAATTCATCATTAAAAACTCTTGCAGGTCCAACAAAGCGATCTCCTTCTTTCCCTGTAATTTTTGCAACCGAGCCTTCGGTAGCCAGATTGCCGTATAACATTTGCAAATGGCCTGTTTTCTTAACAGGATTTGAAACCGGGCGTATCACATCCTGAATTTCAAAATCCAGATCCTTTGCTTCAGCTGCATTTTCTGCAAGCGTTTTGCCGGTAACAGTAAGGCAGGAACCGTTCACCAGGCCTTCTTTTAATAAATATTTTAAGATCGCGGGCACGCCACCAACTTCATGAATATCTTCCATCAAATACTTTCCGCTCGGTTTCATATCTGCTAAAACCGGAGTTCGGTCACTTATTGCCTGAAAATCTTGTAACGTAAGTTTTAGATCTACCGATCTGGCCATCGCAATTAAATGCAAAACAGCATTTGTAGATCCGCCCAGAGCTATCACAATAGCTATCGCGTTCTCAAAAGCTTCCTTCGTCATTATATCTGAAGGCTTAATATTCTTTTCAAGCAGATTTTTTACAGCTTCGCCGGCCGAAAGACATTCCTTTATTTTTTCTTCGCTTAAAGCGGGATAAGAAGAACTGTATGGCAAACTCATACCCAAAGCTTCTATTGCGGATGCCATTGTATTCGCCGTGTACATTCCTCCGCATGCGCCGGCACCCGGACAAGCATTTTGAATAATGCCGTCGAAATCTTCCTGATTTAATTTGCCGGAAAGTTTTTCGCCTAAAGCCTCAAATGCAGAAACTATATTTAACGATTTTCCTTTGTATTTGCCCGAATGGATGCTCCCGCCGTAAACCATAATTGCC
>JBDTLL010000312.1:0-2999 GCA_039934815.1 Daejeonella sp.
GGATCAACTCCACCGGTTGGCTCATCTAAAAACACAATTTCAGGTTCGTGGAAAATGGCGACAGAGAAGGCAAGTTTCTGTTTCCAGCCAAGCGGCAACGATTTTACAAGTTTATTTGCTTCGTTTTCCAAATTTAGTTTGGAGATTAAACTTTCACTTTTCTGTTTGATAAATTCATCGCTCTTACCATAAATTCCTCCGTAAAAACGAATATTTTCTTTTACCGTCAAATCTTCATACAATGAAAATTTCTGGCTCATGTAGCCAATATTTCGTTTGATCTTTTCAGTTTCTTTATATACATCGAAGCCGGCAACTGTGGCAGTTCCGGAAGTTGGCATAGATAAACCACAAAGCATCCGCATTGCCGTGGTTTTGCCCGCACCGTTGGCGCCTAAAAATCCAAAGATCTCGCCCTTTTTCACGTCGAAAGAGATCGAATCAACAGCTTTAAATCTGCCGAAACTCTTGCTTAGATTTTGTACGCTTATTGCTTTTTCTGCTTCCATTAATTTCCCATGAGTTCTATAAAGCAATCTTCAATATCCGGTTTAACCGGTTTTATTTCCAGCTGATCGTCTGGCATTGAATTTTTCAATTCGAGTAGTTCGTTTTGTGTGGGATCAGCTTTGAAAATAACATGATGAAATTCGCCGAAAGGATAAGAGTTTTCTACTGAATCCAAAGATTTCAACTTTTCTAAAAGCTTAAACATATTGTCGGCACGGGCGGCGTACAAAGGTTTTTCAAAACTGTCAATAATGCCTTCGGGAGTATCAATACTTAAAATTTTTCCGTCCTGCATCAATGCAACCCTGTCGCATAAACTTGCTTCGTCCATGTAAGGTGTGGATACTAAAATTGTGATCCCCTGTTTTTTCAGATCTTTCAACATTTCCCAAAATTCCTTACGGGAAACAGCGTCTACTCCGGTTGTTGGTTCGTCCAGGAACAGAACTTCGGGACGGTGAATCAGCGCACAGCAAAGTGCCAGTTTCTGTTTCATTCCGCCTGAAAGAGCACCAGCCTTCCGATCTTTAAAAGGTTCCAGCTGCGAATAAATATCCTTTACCAGATCATAATTTTCTTCAATGCTGGTGTTAAATATGGTAGCGAAAAACGACAGATTTTCTGCCACGGTGAGATCCTGATAAAGTGAAAACCGGCCGGGCATATATCCAACGCATTGTCGGATAGATTTGTATTCTTCGACAACATCAAAACCATTTACAGACGCTGTGCCTTCATCAGCCAAAAGCAGGGTTGTTAAAATCCGGAACAGGGAGGTTTTGCCGGCACCGTCCGGACCGATAATTCCAAATAATTCTCCTTTTTTAACGCTGAGCGAAATTCCTTTCAATGCAGATACCAGTTCTTTCTTGGAACCGTAATTCTTGACAATATTTTCAGCGATGATGGCGTCCATTTTACTTTCTGTTAAGCTTTACTTCGCCATACATTCCGAGTTTCAAATAACCATCGTTTTTAACTCTTATCTTAACTGCATAAACCAGGTTTGCACGTTCATCTTTGGTTTGGATGGTTTTTGGAGTAAATTCCGCCTGGTCAGAGATCCAGGTTATGGTGCCGGGCAATTCTTTATATTTATCCGCCGAATCAACCAAAACCGTAACCTGCTGATTTAATTTAACCTGCGAAAGCTGGTTGCCGGTGATGTAAGCCTGCAGGTTTAGCGTTGACAGATCGGCCATTTTATAAAGTGCCTTTCCGGGCGAAGTAATTTCCCCTTCCTCGGCGTATTTAGAAATAACTGTTCCTTTTACAGGATTGGTGATGTTGGCTTTGTCAAGCTGATCTTTCAATTGCTCAACCCGTTTTTGCAAAGGTTTACTTTCGCTGAGAATACTTCTGTTTTGTGTATTGATGCTATTTCTTTGAACACTGATTTGCTGCCGTGTCACGTTCATCTGCAATTTTAGCGCTTCAATTTGCGAGTTTATATCGTCCAGTTGTTTGCCGGTTGCCACATCTGCTTTCAGCAAATTCTCGGTACGTTGGCGCTCTCTGTCAAGTGTTTTTAATTGCGATTGTTGCACCCGCAACTGATCATTTAATAAATTGATCTGAGGCTGAACATTCAGCGTTTTATCCTGCAAAGCATTAATGCTCGATTGAACCTGCTCTTTTTGCAGCTCAATATTTTCTGCGTCTATCGTTCCTACAACTGCGCCTTTTTCTAAGGTTTGTCCTTCTTCAACAGAAAAAGATAATATTCTGCCGGCAATTTCTGAGGAGACAATTATTTCATCTGCTTCAAAAGTGCCGGTTGCATCAAATTGATCTGTTTTTGGTCCGCAGCTATAAAAACTGCAAATCAAAAACAACAGCGTATAAATTGGTTTTCTGTTCATAATTAAAATATCTGCCCGCAGGCTTTAACTTTATTTTCTTATTGAATCTATTATAAATTTGGGTATTTCTGTTTTGCGTTCCTGCATCAGTTTTAAAAAATCAGACTCCTTAGCTCCGGAAACGGCAACATACATCGGCTTTGCCACAAAAGGGAAAATACACATCGAAATCATATTCATAAACAGATGCTCCGGTTTTATCGATTTGATAATTCCCTGTTTTATATTTTCCTGAACCTGGGTAAATACTATTTTTAAGTTGGGCTTTTTTCCGCCCAGTATTTTCTCTGCAAAAGCTTCCGGATTCCTGTTCATTTCGTTCAAAACAAATAAAGGAATGAACGGATTTTCAATCAGCTTTTCGATATAGGCTTCGCAAAACTGTTCTATTTTCTCAAAAAGAGAAATGTCAGCTTCAAAAATTGAATTGATCTTTGGAAATAAATTGCCCGATACTTCTTTAAAAACAGTGTCAAAAAGCTTCTCCTTGCTTCTGAAATAATAATGCAATAGCGCTTTATTTATTTCCGCTTCGTTGGCTATATCCTGCATTCGGGCGCCCGCCATGCCACTCGAAATGAAAACTTTTCGTGCGGCCTGAAGAATTTTTTGCTCGGTACTTTGGTC
>JBDTLL010000313.1:0-2993 GCA_039934815.1 Daejeonella sp.
TCCGGGGCTTGCGCTATTTGAAAAGTAAAAGTTTGATTTTGTTTTTCAAGCACAATTTGCTTTCTCTCAACATTACCGTTTAAATATATATCTACAGCCATCGGAAGGCGGTAAAGTGGTGTTTTAGATAAATCCTGCTTTTGCTGAATAGTTACCACCGCCTGCTTTTTAGATTCATCATAACCAGTCTGTATATTTAAAACCGGGTGCCCGGAAGCTAAAAACCATTGGTTAAAAAACCAGTTTAAATCCTGACCTGTAACCTGCTCAAAAGCCATTCTTAAATCATTCACTTCCGCGGTTTTAAATTTATGAGAAGTGAGGTATAAATTTAAAGATTTAAAAAAAGCATCATCACCAACGGTTTTACGCAGCATATGCAAAATTCTGCCTCCTTTTTGATAGGTAACTTCGTCAAACATTTGCTCGCGGTCAGAGTAATCATACCGGATTAGATCCACCTGCTGTTTGCGAACTCCGCCCAAATAGGCAATCATATCTTCCAAACCTTTTACATCTGCTTTTTCTCTTCCGTATTTAAATTCGTCCCACAAATATTCTCCATAAGTTGCAAAAGACTCGTTTAGCGGGAGATTAGCCCAGGATTCTGCAGTAACCAAATCTCCAAACCAATGATGAAACAATTCGTGCGAAATGATATCTTCGTGGTTTTCATCCAGATATTCACCCGCCGACATATTCATTTTATCAAAGAAAACAGTTGCCGTTGTATTTTCCATCGCACCGCTTACAAAATCACGAACAACAATCTGTGAATATTTATCCCAGGGATAATCTACGCCTAATTTGTTGGAGAAAAATTCCATCATTTCGGGCGTTTTTCCAAAAACCAATTTAGCCGTGGATGCAAACTGCGGTTCAGTATAGTAATTCACTTCTTTATCCCGCCAGGTATCTTTTGTTATTGTGAAATCACCAACAGCAAGCATGGTTAAGTAAGTAGAATGTGGTTGTTCCTGTCGCCAGTTATCGGTTCGGGTTCCGTTTCCATTTAGGCTTGAATATTCCAGAGTTCCGTTGGAGAGCGTTACAAATTCATTAGGAACTGTAATATTTACATCCTGAGTCATTTTTTCCTGCGGATCATTAATTGTGGGAAACCAGTTAGAATTGCATTCAGTTTCGCCCTGGGTCCATATCTGACGAGGTTTATTTTTTTCTTTACCATCGTTATTGATAAAATAAATTCCACGGTCACCATCTGTGGCAATATCTTCGCCGGCCTTTAATTTTTCGGGCATGGCAACATAATCTATTTGAATGGTGAAAGATTGAGAATTAGTGTAAACCTTATCTAACTGAATATTCAGCTTTTTACCATTATAAGAATATTTAAGTGGCTTTTTATCATCAGCAGTTTCTAACAACACACTATTAATACGAAAACCATTTGCGTCCAGAATTACATGATCTGAAGGGTAAAAATAATTTTTAGCCTTAATTGTTGCTTTTCCAATTACATAAGCGCTATCCCAGTTAAAACTGATATCTAATTTGGTATTTTCAATATCGGTGAGCCTTGTATAGCTTCCCCTATAATTTACACCGGCGGCATTTTCTGATACAACAACCGGTGGCAACGTTGCTTTTTGAACTGTAGAACAAGCACTTAAAAAAAAAGCTGCCACTAGCGGACAGCATATGTAGAACTTTAAATTCATAATTATTTATTTTCTGCAAGCAGAGTTTTAATATTTTCCTCAAATTCAGCTACAAATTCCCTGTAATGCGCCCCGGTTCCCGGACCGCTGAAACCTGTGTGAATTTTTCTAACTTTTCCGCTTCTATCAATTATAATAGCAGTTGGAAACGATAAAAAGTTTTCAAGCATGGGCAAACTTTTAACCACTTCCTGTTTATCGTTAATATAGCCGGTTAAAAGCAATGGATAGGTTATATTAAACCTGTTTTTTAATCTTTCAACATTCTTTTTCGCTTTCGCGAAGTCGGCAGAACGTTCATAAGCCAAACCGATAACTTCAAGCCCTTTATTTTTATTTTTTTTGTAGAAAGGAGCCAGATAAGCTGTTTCGTCCATACAATTTGGGCACCATGACCCAAAGAACTGCACCACAACAACTTTGTTTTTAAATTTAGGATCGGACAAAGAAACCTTTTTACCATCCAAATCCGGGAAGGTAAAATCTATAGTATTAAAACCGGGTTTTAACGCAGTCAATGTATAGGCATCAGGCAAAATGGCATTTTCGTCTCTTTTAGCAGTCCAGTTTTCTACGGATGACAGTCCTGAATAGAAACTGCCGTTTACAATATTATTTTCACCTTGGAGGGTTGCCGTAAATAAATAGGCATGCGATCCATCAAAGGTTGAAAGGTAAATTTTATCATTAGAAATTCTGCCTTCTAAAAAGCGATAATCTCCGGTTGTAGTTAAAAATGTTCCGGTAATATTGGTTCCGTTTTGCTCAAACTCACCTACAGCAACGGTTGTATCCTTAGTATCCTGATTCACGAAAGTAACAGACCAGCGACCAGCAATATTTTTTTCTGAACTCACATTGGCTTTGAAAAACCGCCATTTTGCATTAGGCTCAGCTCCAAAATTCATGGCCACATCACTGGTAGCCAAATGTTTAATCCAGCTTCCCGTTAATTTATCTCCATCAAAAACCGCTTTAATTTCTGAATCGAATAAAGGCATTTGGATATGAACAGAATCGTCTTTGACTAAAATTTCATTCACTCTAAAACGTTCTTTACCGTTAATAATTTCTAAATGCTTTTTACCTGCAGAATTAACAACTTCAAAATTAAAGGGTATTTCTACGCCGGATTCAGTTTTAAGCGTTGCCCTCCAAAAACCAGTTTTTAAATCTTTTTCGGTGTTATTACTACATGCAGAAATAATTGCAAAAACGCAGAAAGCGGTAAAAAATATAAAGATTCTATTCATGCAGATTATTGATTTATTATTTTAAAACTTCACGGGAAATTACAATCCTTTGTATTTC
>JBDTLL010000314.1:0-2985 GCA_039934815.1 Daejeonella sp.
TACGGTCAAAAATATCATCAATTAAGAAAATATAGAACCAAATCTGCCGGTGCTCAGGAAGCTCACGAAGCCATTCGCCCGACCTATTTTGATCAGCATACAACAGATGGCGATCCATCAGAACAGCGTTTATATGATCTGATCTGGAAACGGGCCATCGCTTCTCAAATGAGCGAAGCGCAGTTTGAAAAAACAACGGCAAAAATTACGATCTCTACACGCAAGGAAGAATTTGTGGCAAATGGTGAGGTGATGAAATTTGACGGTTTTCTAAAGGTTTATATGGAATCTACCGATGAGGATGAAACCGATTTAAACCTGGATGAAGAATCTGACAATTCTATTTTGCCTCCTTTAAAAGAAGGTCAGTCGCTTAATCTTCGTGATTTAAGCGCAACGGAACGTTTTAGCAGACCTCCATCCCGTTATACGGAAGCAAGCCTGGTGAAAAAATTAGAGGAATTAGGCATAGGAAGACCATCTACTTATGCACCAACCATCTCCACAATTCAAAATCGCGGATATGTGGTTAAAGAAGAAAGAGAAGGGAAAAGCAGAAAATTTCAATCTCTAAAACTAGAAAACGGACAGGTTAAAACTGAACAGAAATCGGAGATAACCGGTGCTGAGAAAAATAAATTATTCCCTACAGATATTGGTGCGGTTGTAAACGATTTTCTGGTCGAGCACTTCAAGGGAATTGTCGATTTTAACTTTACGGCAACTGTAGAAAAGGAGTTTGATGATATTGCTCATGGCTTAAAAGAATGGACCGAAATGCTGAAGGCGTTTTACAATCCCTTCCATACCGAAGTTGAACTTACTACATTAAATGCTGAGCGTGCCAGCGGCGAACGAGAATTAGGTCTTGATCCGGAAACCGGAAAAAGAATGTCGGTAAGAATTGGCCGTTACGGTCCGTTTGTTCAAATTGGCGAAACTCCGGAAAATGACGAAGACGAAAAACCTCGTTACGCAAGTCTGCGTTCCGGTCAAAGTATAGAAACTATTTCTGTTGAAGATGCATTAGATCTTTTTAAACTACCTTTTCAATTAGAAAATTACGAGGATAAAGAAGTTAGTGTTGGCGTTGGCCGATTTGGACCTTATGTAAAGTGGGGCGAAAGTTTTATTTCTTTGCCTAAGGGCGAAGATCCTTTAGCCGTAAATATTGACCGGGCAATTGAAATAATTAAAGAGAAAAATCTTGCGGATGCTCCGGTTGCCTTTTTCGACGATTTGCCGGTTACAAAGGGCAAAGGACGTTTCGGACCGTTTATAAAATGGAACGAAATGTTTATCAATGTTCCCGTACGATATAATTTCGAAAATTTGAGCAAAGCTGAAATTGACGAACTGATCAGCAAAAAAATTGATAAAGAAGCTAACCGCTTTATCCAGCAATGGGCGGATCAAAAAATTGCCATTGAAAATGGCAGATGGGGACCGTTTATCCGTTTCGGAAAACTGATGTTAAAGTTGGGCAAAAATTCGGCTACCAATGATAAATATACACAGGAAGAATTAGCTGAAATGCCATTAGAGACTGTTAAAGAATTGATCACTCAACAAGTTCCCGACGCTTTTACAGCTAAAGCCAAGAAAACAGCAAAGAAAGCTCCGGCTAAAAAACCTGCTGCAAAGAAAAAATAGAGCATTATTTTTGATAAGTTTTGTCGGGCAAAAGCGGAAGTCCGTTAAACGTATTATTTACCTTATGAAAAAAGATCTTCCCGAAAATATAGTTGAAAACGTTTCTATCGCGATTGTTTTAGAAAGCGCCACGCCGGAGACTAAAAACTGGAACGTTTATCTGATCAATCTTAAAAATGAACCTCTGGAAACAGTTTTGGTTAGTTCTAAAGGTTACGGGTTTAAAGACGGGAAAGAAGTAAAAACCTCTATTTTACGCCATTCCATCGGCGATGTCAAGAGTAAAAACTTTGCGTTGATTGAACTGATCGACGAGCAGGTTTTCGGCTTGACCAATGAATATTGGCTGAGTTATTATATAGACGGCCAAATTTTCGACAAGAAGTTTATTTTCCTTCCGGAAAGTATTGTAGAATCCAACATGATCCGCATTCCCATCTTAAATAAACCGGGAATAATGATCGGGCATTAACTTTTTGCTTCCGCGGAAGCGTGTTTTACAACCAAATTTTCTGAATTAAAATAAATAAGCAGCTTTCTTGTCAAAGTTTAATTTGCCAAATACTTTGCTAATTTTACTAAATGCTCGAAAGTTTAGATCTCCAACAAATTCTCGTTTTAGATATAGAAACTGTTCCCCAATATTCTTCCTTTGAAGAAGTGCCGGAAAACTTTACAGAACTTTGGGCGCAAAAAACACAATATCAGCGCCGTGATGGCGAAACTCCTTCTGAATATTACAGTCGGGCGGGGATTTGGGCCGAATTCGGAAAAATAGTTTGCATATCTGTGGGCATGTTTACTAAAAATGAAGGGCAGCCTGGCTTAAGAATAAAATCCTTTGCCGGACATGATGAAAAAGAAGTTTTGACACAATTTATAAATCTGCTGAATCGTCAATCTCCGAATTTGCTGCTTTGCGCACACAATGGAAAAGAATTTGATTTCCCCTATTTGTGCCGCAGAATGCTGATAAATTGTTTGGAAATTCCCAAACAACTCAATTTATCCGGCAAACGGCCATGGGAAATTGGGCACATCGATACGCTTGAACTTTGGAAATTCGGCGATTACAAAAATTATACTTCATTAAATCTTCTTGCCGCCGTTTTCAATATTCCAACGCCTAAAGATGATATCAGCGGAAAAGATGTACACCATGTTTACTGGAAAGAACAAAATCTGGATCGGATAATTACTTATTGCCAGAAAGATGTAATTACTACTGCCCGGCTCCTGTTAAAATTCAAATGTCTGCCAGTCATTCCGGATAATTTAATTACTATAGTGGGCAATGATTAAAATTACAAACCTTCACGTAAGTTTCAGAAC
>JBDTLL010000315.1:0-2925 GCA_039934815.1 Daejeonella sp.
GCAAAAATTCCTAACCCGTTTTTAATATTATTGCTTAGGGGCAGGTTTTTAGGTTCCAGCAAAGGAATGTCTTCAAACTGCCTTTTTACGGAGTACATATAGTCAAAATAACTTTTGTTGATACTACCCAACTCGAATACTATTGTATAATCTTCATTAGTTCCGATATAAATCTGCCCAATTTCCAAATCAAATATTATTTCTTTGCCATTGAAAGACCGGTCATCAAATACATGTAATTGTAAGCTTTCTGATCTTAACGGAGAAAACTGACCTAATGTATTTTTTAAGTCAGTTTGAAGAGGGCTCTTTCTGCCATTTTGAGACACAAGCCAAGCTCTTATAAAATAAAAATTACTTTCATTAGGATCTTTCAAAGTAAAATTAGCTTTATAATTTTTGTAAGAACTACCGCTATTTACTCCATCAGGTATAACTTTAAATGAACTGATAACCGGTTTTACCCGCATAAATTCTGAAGCTTCTGCTGTTTCAAAATCACTAGCTTTTACTTTAACAGAATATTCTGCGCCCGGCTCAACCTGGAATTTAGCGGAGGCAATATAATTTCCTTTACCGGCATAGTTTAATAAGCCCAAACTTTGATTGTTCTTGAAAATTTCAACAACAGCGTCTTTTACAATTTCAAAATCGAATCCAGATTCACTACTTGGTCGGCTTTTCGTAACATTGACTTTTAGAGTACTGTCTGCATTAAAGATCGAATTGACAACGAGTTTTGGTTTTTCTATAGGGAGGTCAATTTCAACAACAGTTTCACAGGCTGAAAAACAAAGCAAAATGGGCAGAAATATAATTGCGGTCCTTTGTTTAAGGCCAAACGCTAATTTTTTCAGAAGAGAGTAGTCAAGGAAAATTGCATTTTTGTTTGTTTGCATATAATTTGGTGTTCGTTACTTATTTGAAACTATAACTATAACTAAATGATGGGATAACCGGCAGTAAAGAATACTGATACATTTGAGTTTTCCCGTTAGAATTGATTCCCATTCTTCCAGCTTCAATGAAATAGGGATTTTTTCTATTGTAAGCGTTGAAAACCGATATATTCCAACTGCGTTCGCCCCTTTTCTTTTGTTTGATAAATGAAACTCCCAAGTCGAGTCGGTGATAACTATTCATCCGGACGTTGTTGCGAACATTCACATTTTCCAGCGACTCCCTAATTCCTCTCTCATCGTAATATCCATAAGATGACAGCTGAACCGTAGCGGGCAAACCGGAACTATATACCCAGGTTCCGGAAAGACGGATGCCCTTGACAATATTATGGTTCATTACCAGCGACAAGCTATGTCGGCTGTCATAAGAATATGGATAAACCTTGTCATTATTAATTCCTTTGAAATCCCGGTTACTCCAGGATAAGGTATAACCAATCCATCCACTAGATTTACCTTCTTTTTTTCTAAGCAGTAACTCTGCACCATACGCAGTTCCTTTCCCTGCAATTACTTTTGTTTCAAAAGACTCACTTGCTTCATCAATTAAACCCTGTTCTAAATGTTCTGCCAGAAAAGTAGCACCTTGAGCATATTCTATTACATGTGACATTTCTTTGTAAAAAGCATCTACATTCAACTCATACCCATTGTTCTTAATCATTCTGGCAAACCCGATTGTACTTTGCCATGAACTCTGTGGTTCAACATTATTTGTAGATGGAACCCAGATATCCGCCGGACTTCCCGAATCTGTAGAGGATAAAAGATGAATATACTGGTTCATGCGGGCATAAGAAGCCCGGATTACGTCGTTGTCTGTCATCATCCAGTTCAAACTGATGCGGGGTTGTAAAGAGAAATAATTTTTCTGCTGCACATTAAACCCTGAAAAATGAATGCCTGCATTTGCCTTTATATGACTACCCAGACTAACTTCATCCTCGGCATACAGATAGTATTCAAAAGCTTTGATATTGTTTCGATTATGTGAAGTATCAGCCAGAGTCTGGCTATTATCAATATTCTTTATGCTGGTTACGTTTGGCTGAAAAGCATGTATAACCGCATTACTGCCAAAACGGATAAAATGATCATTGTTAGGAATAAAATCAAAATCTGTTTTCATGCCGGCATCTTTAATTGCAGAAGAATAGGAGAGTGAATAATCTGTTTTATTAACACCATCATGAAATTGATTATAAATTTTAAATTTATAATTCGTGTATGTAAGGGTTAAATTCCCGAACAGAGCTTCTCTAAATAAATGATTATATCTCAAGGCTGAAGTAACACTCCCCCATCCCATTGTATTATTTTTTTTATCAAGATCATCAGTGGAGCTGTATTTTAAACCCAAACGGTCATTACCAGAATAAATGCTAAATATTAAACGATCTTTTTCTGAAAACCGGTGACTAATCTTTGCGTTTAGATCGTAAAAATTGTAATTATTACTACTCCCTGATCCTGCTTGCCTTAAATTATTGATAACATCCAGATAAGTTCTTCGGGCTCCAATTATAAAGGTTGTATTGTCATTTTTAAGGGGCCCTTCCAATAGTAATTTTGAGGATATAAGACCAATAGAAGCATCGTATCGGAAATGGTCATTATTTCCATCCTTTAGCTGGATATTCAGCACCGATGATAATCTTCCACCATAGCGGGACGGGAATCCGCCTTTGGAGAGTTCGACACTTTTAATCGCATCGGCGTTGAAAACTGAAAACAGCCCCAGCGAATGGGCCGAATTATAAATAGGTACACCATCAAGCAAAATCAGGTTTTGATCAGGACTACCACCATGTACGACGAAATCGCTCGAACCCTCTTTACCGGCCTTTATTCCGGGCATTAGTTGCAGCGCTTTAACTATATCTACTTCTCCAGCAAAACGAGGTAGCGCTTTTATTTCAGCAGGACTTAAGCCTATCTTATTTATCTGACTAATATCCAGGTT
>JBDTLL010000316.1:0-2919 GCA_039934815.1 Daejeonella sp.
CCTTTATTGATTCCCCAGCCCATAAAAACTAATGGAATATGCGCATCGTATGGATTCCATGTTCCATGAGTTGTTCCGGTTAAACCATAACCGTTAAACCATCCTGGCTTTAAAATGATCTGAATGGAACCGCTTCTTTCAGCGTTAAAACCATTCTCTATACGGCCACGCAAATTATCGGGAATAGAAGCTGGCTGAATCCGATTCATATCAACCACATAAGCCACGCCTGGTTTGTCTTTCAGAAAAGTCATGCAGTCATTAATAATATCCTGCTTATTCAGCTGATTTTTAGTGATCAACAAGTTATTCAGGTTTACCTGATAATTGCCAAATCCGATAACAAGTCCTTCGGCTTTATATTTTGCCGCAAGCTGCGAGTTTAATTCCTTTAAAAGTTCACTAGCAGGCCAAAAACCTGCCGGGATATTTTTATCCTGCAGCAATTTCGGGTTATGCGCCGCCCCGTGATCAGCAGTTAAAAATACGGTGTAATTTCCTTTGCCAACTTCTGTATCCAGATAATTTAAAAAATTCGCTAAATCGCGATCCAGACGTAAATAAGTATCTTCAATTTCTATAGAATTGGGTCCGAACTGATGGCCAATATAATCTGTAGAAGAAAAGCTGACCGCTAAAAAATCGGTTGCAGAACCTTTCCCCAAATTTTCATGTTCAATGGCAGATTTCGCCATATCCAGCGTGATCGAATTCCCGTAAGGCGTACTTCTGATTGCCCCGAAACCATTCTTCATCATGCCAGAAGTCTTTACAGGAAATGTACTTGCAGTAGCTCCAAAAAATTTCCCTTCGTAGGTATTATCATCTGCAAAACTCTGACTGTAAGAATTTATGGGAAACAAGGTATTCCAATCCTGTTTTAAATATTTCTCTGCAATTTTTTCGGAGTTAAATTTATTCACCCAATCAGGCAAAGCATTCATGTAATAAGTGCTTGTGATCCAGTTTCCTGTTAAGTCATCAAACCAATAGGC
This sequence comes from Daejeonella sp., assembly GCA_039934815.1. Taxonomy (GTDB): domain Bacteria; phylum Bacteroidota; class Bacteroidia; order Sphingobacteriales; family Sphingobacteriaceae; genus Daejeonella. The sequence continues at coordinate 996 of JBDTLL010000316.1, forward strand.
TGCATTTGCAGTATGACCCGCAGGCAAAATTCCGCCGCGATCCTTTAATGCGATACCAATAACTTTCGACTTGAAATTTGTTGCCAGTTTCAATTCATCACCCACAGTAGTTGCCAATAAATTTCTGGGCGACATTTGCCCCGCAACTGACGTGCTTCCAACTGTTTTAACTGTTGAATCTTCTGTACAATACATTAATTTTCCGGTAGACTGTATAATGAAATCATTGCCGGCAATGCCATGAATGGCGGGTACAGAGCCAGTATAAATAGTGCTATGACCAATGGCCGTAACAGTTGGAATATAATCGATGTTTGTATTGTCGCAGCTAAAACCTTCGCTCATTAAACGCTTAAATCCGCCGGATTGATAGCGATCAAAATATCTGTAAAGAAAATCCCAGCGCATTTGGTCTACCACAATTCCAACCACCAGTTTTGGTCGGGCTAAAGTATTCGATTCAGAATTGTTTTTGGATTTTTGGGCGTACGCAGAAAAGGAAACGAGAATTAAAAGCGATAAAAACGAATATTTGATCTTCATTAACTGGGGTTTTAAATGGAAACGCAAATATCAACAATGAAATTTTAAATCAGGTTGATATTTGCGTTAACAAATTGAGTTTTTAAAATTTTACACTCAGCGAAAGCAGAAAATTTTGTTTTGCCTGCGGATAATAATAGTTTTCGGTTGTATAATCTCCGCCGTATAAGTAACTGAAAGTATAACCATTGCTTTCATACACTTCGCCGAAAATATTATTGGCTAAAAGTGTTATTCCAATATTTTTCAATTGCTTGAATCTGGTGTTGTAAGATAAGCGCAAGTCGTTAACAAAAAATGAATTTAAACTTCTATCGGATTTAGACGTGTTATCTAAGTATTGTTTACCTACATATTTACTCAGCAAAGATATTTCGACTTTCTTTATAGGTTTTAAACTTAATTCTGACGAGGCTACAAACGATGGAGAAAATGCCAGATCGGTATTTTTATAATTAAATTCCAGCTGACCTCCATTATCATAATCATCTGCGAATTCGGTGTAATATTTAACTTTATTGGAACTCAAGGCTGCGCTTAAAGACCAGTCCGTCTTAGCATTAATTTGTAATTTTCCATTTGCCTCTACACCTAATCGGTAACTATCCGGAACATTTTGACGAATGTATTCACCCACATCGTTTACTTTTCCGGTTAAAACCAGCTGATTTTTATAGAACATTCCAAACACGTTCAGAGCTGTACTTAAACTTTCGCTTCTACTTCTAAAACCTGCTTCCACATCTTTCAAATTTTCTGATACTGGTTTATTCGAACCCAATGCATTGATATAATCGTCGCGGTTTGGTTCTTTATTGGCTACCGCGAAGGAGGCATAAATATTAGAGGCATCATTCAATTGGTAACTCAAGCCCACTTTAGGATTAAAAAAATCTAACTGATCTTTTTCGCTTAGTTGATTTCTGTTTTTATCCGTTCCGCCAATGGTGTAGCCAATGCGCCTGTATTGCAGGTCGGCAAATAAATTCAACTGGTTTAGTTGGAGATCGGCTTTGCCGAAAACATTAAAATCTGTTTTAAAACCAGTTCCGTCATAATAATGATTTCCGGTAGCTATTTGAGAATAAGGCGTTGAAATAACTTCTCCAAAATGTTTTCCGTCATATTCATTATAAGCTCCGCCTAAAGTATATTTTATCTTTCCCGGATTATAGTTTAACGAATACGTAAACCCATAAAAATCATTATCCAGCCATCGGCGACGTACCAAATCACTTTCTGAAATAGTTTCCCCGTTCTGATCAAAATCCGGAATACCGTAAGCACTTAAACTTTGTCCTTCTTTAGATTCTTCGTAATAACCTTTGCCTTTGGTATAATGTAAGGCGCCGTTTAAGCTCAAAACAGAGTTTAAATTATG
>JBDTLL010000317.1:0-2914 GCA_039934815.1 Daejeonella sp.
GTTTTACGTGCTTCATCAAATCCCAGATCTTTCATACGCTTTTCAAATAGCTGCACATATTGCTGCTGATCCGGAATAGTATATGGCGTGTGCATGCTTATGGTTTCAATATAAGTAAGATAAGGCTGTTGTGGCCTTGCCGCTTCCATCTGTATGGATTTCTTCATCAAATCACGGTCTGCATAACCCCAGTTCATTCCGGAAGCGCCATTCGGACTTCTTTTAAATTCCTTGCCGTAATCATTCAATCCAACAATCAAATCAGTTCCGGCTTTCTGCATAAACTGTCCCTGATTATCAAAACCCATTTCAAAACCTCCATAAAACTTATTCTGGTATCCGTTTTTGGCTAAGATATTTTGGAGCGATAAAAATTTAGGCATCTTAGGTCCCAGATCACTGAAACCATTTTCGGCAAAGGGCAGCGATGCCAGAATGGAAGGTAACGACGCAAATGTTCTTCCCTGCGAGGCCAAAAAGTTTTCCCAGTATAAACTTTTTCCCGCCAGTTCATCTAAAAACGGAGTAAAACTTCCTAAATACGCATTGGGACCGCTAAACGCTCTGCCTAAACCTTCAACCTGTATAAAAACGATGTTTGGTTTATTTACAGAATCAATATTGAAGTAATTTCCTAAAACATCCTCGGTGCTATCGGCTCTTAAAAAAGGGTATTTGTTATCTAGATAGTTGAACCGTTTAAAACCAGATCCTGAGTCATCATCTTCCAGGTAATTGATTGCATAAATGTCAATTTCAGGCTCGCTATCTATGAAGTAATTCGTTGCCTTTTCGGTGAAGAAAGCTGCCTTGTTAACGGCCAGGTTGTATGAAAATTCAGATTTAAATGTTGTGGAAGCAGGCAAGGCCGAAACCCCATTGTAGCTTAATAAAATACCTAAGATCAAAATCACAATTCCGTATTGCGGCTTGATGAACTCTCTTTTATTTACAAATGAAAGTATTAACCAAAACAACCCGAGAACCAGAAGAACTCCCAGCACAGACATACTATCTATGGTTGGTGCGCCGGCAACGGTGGTTTTAATATCTGCTGTAGAATATCCAAATAAATCTGCGCCAAGCGGCACAAGAGCTACAGAGAAATATTTGATCAGCATAAAATAAAGCAAAATAAAAATGCTTGCTAAAACTCCGAACGTCCAGAAACCTGCTTTTTTGATATTGGTTCCAAAAAAAACGATCACAAACGGAATCAGTAAAAACGGAATGATTTTTAAAAAGAACAAAACATCATACAAATATGCTTCGCCAATAACTTTGCTAACATCCGCAGGCAAACTATTGTTATTGATCAAATAAAGCAGTTCAAAGCCTCTTATTAAAAACAAAGCAAGCAATAGTGCCATACTTAGATTGATAAATAGAGTCACGCATTTTTTGAGTTTATTAAAAAACGGATATTCCGGCTCTTCAAAATATTCTTGTTCCATGTTAAGCGGCTTGTTTAGCTTTTGGTTTAAATCCGGTACGCGTCATGGTTCCCCATGCTTTTTTACCTGTCAGTTTATCTATGTTTCCACGGATGGACCAGTAAACGGTTAAAGGATGGTAGATTATTGGTTCTAAAAGTGCCATTCCTAAAAGTTTAAAAAGGTCACGGCCTTTGGTGTATTGCTGATATGACATTTCTTCGAATAGCACGGCAATTGTTGATAATGTAATTGCGAAGAAATAAACCATTAAAAATAATATCAATGAAAATTCCCAGTTGATGTAGCCGAAAGCGGCTAATCCAACAAAAGCCAGTAAGCCCAGGGTTTCCAGAATCGGCGCAAGCCACTCAAAGAAAAACCAGTACGGATAACTTAAAAGTCCCAGAAATCCATAGCGTGGATTAAAAAACAGATCCCGGTGAATCCACAATACTTCCATGGTTCCACGTGTCCAGCGGTTGCGCTGCCGGCCCAATATTTTTGCATCAGAGGGAGATTCTGTCCAGCATAAAGGATCAGGCGTGTAAACCACCCGATATTTTAGATCATGGTCATGCATATATCTGCGCATTCTTACAACCAGTTCCATGTCTTCACCAACGGTATCGTGATTATAACCACCGGCTTTGATCACAATATCTTTATCAAAAAGACCCATCGCACCAGAAATAAGTAATAAACCATTTAAGCGGCTCCAGGCCATTCTTCCCATCAAAAATGCCCTGATATATTCCAGAACCTGAAATCTTGGAATTAATTTATCCGGCATGTTCACGTTAATCAAACGGCCATCTCTTACCTCGCAGGAGTTTGCGATGCGAACAACACCACCCGTTGCAATAACCCGTTTACCTTCATCTAAAAATGGTTTCACCATTTTCAAAATTGCATCCTGTTCCACAATGCAATCCACATCAATACATAAAATCAGATCTTTGCCGGAAACATTTATTCCCATATTCAAGGCATCAGATTTACCACCGTTATCTTTATCAACCACAGTTAACCTGGAAAATGCCGGATTTTTAGATTTATAAATACCACGAAGCGGCTTTGTTTTTATTTGCTGATTTAAGGCAAACTTCACTTTCTCCAAGCCAAAGTAATCTATCAATAAAGGCATTGAATTATCAGAACTACCATCATTCACAATAATCACTTCAAAATTGCTGTAATGCAAGGAAAGCAATGATCGTACATTATCTATTATCGATGCTTCTTCATTAAAAGCCGGCGCCAATATGGAAACTGAAGGCGCATTTGGAGAAATAAGAATGGCTTTATAATCTACATAACTGTTTTTACGCAGGTACGATTTCATTTCTACCGCCGATAAAAACGTTAGAAACAGGTACGAAAACATAACGATCAACGCGTAATAGAAAATTGCGTTGCTTAAAAATTGCTCAAAAAAACTATAATATAAAGCCATTAATTTTTAATTCTATCGTCTAAAA
>JBDTLL010000318.1:0-2913 GCA_039934815.1 Daejeonella sp.
GTGCGGCCGAATTATAAGGTGCAAAAATTCCTAACCCGTTTTTAATATTATTGCTAACAGGATTTTTTTCGGGACTGAAAACATCCGAAGAATTAAACTGCTTTTTAACATCAAACTGGTAATTGAAATAGTTTTTGCTGGTATTTCCCAATTCAATGACAATGTTGCAATCTGAACAGTTATCTGTATAAACCCCGATTATATCCAGATCAAAAGTTACAGACCGGCCATTAAAAGATTTATCATCAAACAGATAAATTTCTGAAGCAGCCCTTCCAACGGGTACAAACTGGCCAAGAGTATTATTCAAGCTAAAATAAACATTACCTTTTGCATTATCCTTGTATTGAAGCCACATCTTCATAAAATAAAAATTATCCTCGGGCGCATCATTCAATGTGAAACTGGCTTTATAAGATTTATAATAGGAACTGCCCTTATCTACGTCTTTATAAGTTAATATTCCGACCTCCGGCTTGCCGGGCATTATTTCCGAAGTTTCAGCGGTTTCGAAACCCGTCGCCTTTACTTTCAAACTGTATTCCGTTCCAGGTTCATTTGGCAAAACGGCTTTTGAGAGATATTTGCCTTTTCCTTTATAATCTAAAAATCCTAAGCTGACAGAATTTTTGAAAACTTCTACGCTGGCATTTTCTATAATTGCAAAATGGAATCCCGAGGTATTCACGGGTTGGCTCTGGGTAAGATCAACCTTTACCAAACTGTCAGCGTTATAAATTGCATTCACTACCAATTGCGACTTTTCTTCAGGTAGCTCAATTTCGCTGATGGTTTCGCATGAAGTTAAACCAACACAGATCAGTACGAAAAGTATGCTGTATTGAATAGTGAGATTTGAGAAAGATGGGATCGTCATTGTTTATTTAAAACTGTAACTGTAACTAAAAGAAGGCAAAATTGGTAATAAAGAATACTGGAAAAGTTCTGTCTTACCTTCAGATGTTTTTTCGCCGGCTTGAATAAAATATGGATTTTTCCGGTTGTAGGCATTGTAAACGGAGATATTCCAGCTTCGTTCACCCCGCTTTTTTTGTTTGATAAATGATACTCCAAGGTCAAGCCGGTTATAGCTTCGCATGCGCAGATTATTCCTCACATTTACATTCTCTATATACGCCCCGATATTGCGGTTATCGTCATAATACATGTACTTCGAAAGAGGGATAGTAGCCGGGATTCCTGAATTATAGATCCAGGTTCCCGAAAGCCTTATACGTTTACTCAGCTTATGGTTAAGTACCAATGATATGTTATGACGGCTATCATAACTATAGGGGTAGGTTTCATTATTATTTATTCCGGGTAAATTTCTTTCGCTCCATGACAAGGTATAAGCAAGCCATCCGGAAGTCCTTCCTTCTTTTTTACGCAGCATGAATTCAGAACCATACGCCTTACCGCTGCCAGCTACTATTTTATCTTCAAAAGATGCTGAAGATTCAGCGATCAGTCCATTTTCCGATCCCTCGCTTAAGAACGCCGCACCTTGCTGGTATTCGATCACATGATTCATTTCTTTATAAAAAGCATCCACATTCAGTTCATACCGGTTCTTAAATAAGGTTTTGGCAATGCCAAAGGTACTTTGCCAGGAATTTTGCGGAAGGATATTTTTTGTAGACGGAATTCAGATATCCGCCGGACTGCCCGAGCCGGTAGTTGTTAAGAGGTGAATATACTGGTTCATTTGGGCATACGATGCCCTAATTGCCGAACTTTCATTCAATATGTAATTCAGGCTTAGGCGTGGCTGTAAGGAAAAGTAATTCTTCTGCTGAACATAAAATCCTGAAAAATGTAAACCCGCATTTGCCTGTAGCCGATTACTTAATTTAATCTCATCCTCAGCATATAGGAAATACTCCATCGCCTTAATATTATTATTATTGAAAGCTGTATCTGCTAACGAATTTCCATTGTCTATCACTTTCAAGCTCGTTACATTGGGTCGGAAATTATGCGAAACCGCATTGGAGCCGAAACGGATAAAGTGATTATTGTTAGGGATATAATCGAAGTCCGTTTTAAAACCGGCATCATCAATTTTTGAAGAATAATTCAGTTCGTAATTTGAATTTTGTTCTTTATCGCTGTAGTTGTTATTGATTCCGAAATTATAATTGGTATAAGTTACGGTAAGGTTGCTAAACAGTTTGCTGTTAAAGAGATGATTGTATCGCAATGCGGAAGTTATATTTCCCCAACTGATTGAATTGCGGTCGAGGTTTAGCTTATCATTAGATTTGTATTTTGTACCCAGGCGGTCGTTGCCGGAATAAATGCTAAAATACAAGCGATCCTTTTCGTTAAAACGATGGCTGATTTTGGCGTTTAAATCATAGAAATTATAATTTCCCTTATTTTCTGATCCGCCTTGTGCAATTGATGCCAGCAAATCCAGATAGGTACGACGAACGCCGATCATAAATGTGGTATTTTCATTTTTAAATGGTCCTTCAAGCAATAAACGTGAGGAGATGAGGCCCAGTGAAAAGTCGTATCTGAAATGATCATTATTTCCATCTTTCAGACGGATATCCATTACAGATGATAGTCTTCCGCCGTAGCGGGATGGGAAACCACCTTTTGAAAGTTCAACGCTTTTAATCGCATCGGCGTTGAAAACTGAAAACAGCCCCAGCGAATGGGCCGAATTATAAATAGGCACGCCATCCAGCAAAATCAGGTTTTGATCCGGGCCGCCACCACGCACATGGAAATCGCCCGAACCTTCTTTCCCGGCCCGAACTCCGGGCATTAGTTGCAGCGCTTTAATTACATCTACTTCTCCCGCAAAACGGGGTAGCGCTTTAATTTCAGCGGGACTTAAGCCTACTTTATTTATCTGACTAATATCCAGGTTCCGTTTGGTTTGATCTGTAATAGTCACCT
>JBDTLL010000319.1:0-2878 GCA_039934815.1 Daejeonella sp.
AGTAAAATTGAAGTAAGGCCTTCGATGCCCGGTAAAGGTTGATTTTAAGAGATTGCCATTTGCTGTAAATTATTTTTCAAATAAACTTATAATCATATCCTTCTAACTGTGAGAGTAAGTTGTAAGGCTGATCGGTAGCAGTTACACGTCCTTCAATTTTGGGAGATACCGGAGAATGGACCGCAAGGTATTCAGTTATAACCTCGTGAAGTGTAGAACTTAGCTTTCGGGCATTTTTTACATTCTCCACGCGGCATAAAGTATCATCAGGGTCACCCTCTCTTTCGCAGGCTACAATGCTGTACATTTGTGCTCTATCTATTTTATTGCCTTTCACTTTTACCCAGTTTAACCGATTGCCTTTATCGTTATATGCGGTAAAATTTATTTCCATTCCGCAGAAACGTATAACCCATCCGCCAAAACGTTCTGCGGGTTCTTCAGCAAAAACATTATGCAATTCTTGTTCAAGCCAGTCCCATAATTGCTGACCGGAAATTTCCCCTGCTTTTGCTACGCTTTCTACGGGCAGCATGCTCCATAAAAATTCATATGTGATTTCTGCAGTACCCGTTTTCGCATCCGGGATTAAAGGAGGACAAAAACGAAATCCATTACTTAATGCTATATCAGGTTTAAATTTCCACATGATGGCATCGGTAATCATATTATCCATGGGATTTTCCAAAACATAATACCTCACCAATGGAACCCTGCTTTTTCCAATCACCTTATCCAGTTCTTTTTTGTAAGGTTCTCTTGCTTTTAAAACTAATTCCAGCATTTCCTTATCCGGCTTATAGATTTCCGGGTCAACGTCTATAAGCTGGTAATTATGATCTTTTATCTTCCCGTTTTCAATTACTATATCCAGTTTGGAGATGAAAGAGCCAAAAGCACCAGGTTCGGTAACTTTTGCATACTTCGCATCGATAGGTTTCCGAACTCTTTCATGAGTATCAGCTCCCAAAATATAATCCACTCCCTCAATCTCCTGGTTATTACCCAGGTCAACCTGCTGAGCCAAACCCATATGGGTGACTAGAAAAACCATGTCGCATTTTTCATATTTTCTCAGGATACGAACATATTTTGCAACATTTAATTCTGGTTTTGTAAATGTAATTCCCTCGCTGTAAGCGGGAGATTGACGTTTTGGAGTTAAAGGATCATTATATCCTATAAATCCAATTTTTAATCCGCCCATATTGCTGGTCCAGTAAGGAGGATACATTAAGTCCCCATTTTCATTATCTTTTGTATCATGGAACATATTGGCGCAGATCTTTTGGGCGTGGTAAAACCCCATATCTTCACGCATTATTTCTTTTCCATAAACCACTTCCCGGTTTCCGGGTAAAACCAGATCATAGCCAATATTATTAATCAGCGGGACAATAGCTTTGCCTTCGCTTAATGCGGCAACGGCGCCACCCTGAAAGCAATCGCCGCCGTCAATTATCAAGGTGTTATCCGGATTTTGTGCTTTAAGGGTTTGTAGCATGGTTTTGAGAACTGCAAATCCGCCTCTTTTTTTATAAACTTCTTTCCCATTCTCCCAAAAAAATTCATCATGGGTATAAAGCTGCGCATGTATATCTGCCGTATGAAGCAGTGTTATGCGCCTGGCTTTTCCTTCCTGCAAAGTTTTGCTTTTCAGGATCTCCTTTTCGTGAAATTTATCGCCTGTTATAGCTGAAGCAACCTGTGGTAGCCCGCTTAAAGCTAAGCCAGCCAGACTTGCGGTTTTAATAAAATTGCGACGGTCGGTGTGGCAATTGCAGGACTTGGAATCAGGAGTGGTCATAATTGATCTTTTTAAATTGAAAACCATCATTTGCAGGATGAGTTGAATTATTTACCACCCGTCTTTTAACCTTTTATAATTTTATCCTACGGGTTGTATTTATGTTGTTTAGCCGAAAATTTATCAGCGTAAGGTCGCCTGCCATTCTTAATTATTCTCGTAGGTGTAGTAATCATCGATTTCTATTTATTCGTGCGCAACGACATAAATAAAGTTATAGTTCAGTTACAGAATAATTGGTAACAAAAGTCACATAGCAAATTTTAACGGAGAATAATTAGGCGAATAAAAAGAGTAGGTGTTAATTCTTAAATCAGACGTTTTGATTGCCCGGGTAAATCAATTCTGCGGAAATTAATCGGATCTTAAATAAAAAGGAATTTTGAAAAAGAATAGCTAACAGCATTTAGAATGCTGCATATTGGAAAATGTACTGATACCAAAGGAATTTTAAAATTCTTTTAAAAGTTTTATTTCGTTCCGGTAAAGTAAAATTTTGCCGTCATTTTCTAATTGTTTTAGCAGACGTGAGACAACTACTCTTGAGGTTGCTAATTCATCAGCAATTAAATAATGCGAAACTTTAATAACGCTGGACCCGGATAGGCGCTGTTTTTCTTTAAGGTAAGAGATCAGGCGCTCATCAAGTTTATGAAAGGCAATACTCTCAATTGATTTAAGTAATTCTAAAAAACGTTCATTAAAACTACGCATAATGTAGTTTTTCCAACTCGGATATTTACACAGCCATTCATCCAGTTTGGTATGCGGAATGGCAATTAGCTCCACATCTTCTTCGGCAATTGCCCTCACTTCACTTTTTTTGGCTTCTACGCAGCAGCTATACGCCATTGAGCAGCTTTCATTACTAGACAAATAATAAAGTAATATTTCTTTTCTGTTTTCATCCATGCGCAACACTTTGATGTTGCCTTTGACAATGATGGGCATCATTCGGATGTATTTACCATAATCCATGATAATATCACCTTCTTTATAATGCTTTAACTCACCAAACTCCTGCATTTCTTTAATAAGTGCTGGTTCAAAAGTTGAATCGAAAGTTGCTGT
>JBDTLL010000320.1:0-2862 GCA_039934815.1 Daejeonella sp.
ATATCATATTCGGCGTTTTTATTTCTTAGCCAAACCGGGAAACGCAAATCATAACAAATAACAGGGCAAATTCTCCAGCCTTTTAATTCAACAAACAGCTTTTTAGATCCTGCGCTGTAATGATCATCTTCGTCGCCAAGTCCAAATAAATGTCTTTTATCGTATTTTTCATAAGTCCCATCCGGACGCATCCAGATCAACCGATTGAAATATTTGTCTTTTTCTTTAATAATTAAGCTTCCGGTAATAACGCAATCAAATTTTTTAGCCTGAACCTCCATCCATTCCATTGTTTTACCACCCATTTCCTCCGCTAATTTCTCGGGATTCATAGAAAATCCGGTACTAAACATTTCCGGTAAAACTATCAGATCGGTTTTTTCGCGTATAGAAGATAACCTCAGACCCAAATTCTGAAGGTTTTTATCGATGTTTTCCCAAAATAGGTAGGCTTGAAAAGTAGTGATTTTTAACGTATTCATTTAATATGGTTAGAATCGATGCAGCAATTTAATATAAACTCTAAACTTTCGTTAATCTTTCAACGGCTTTCTCTAAAGTTTCTTGTTTTTTCGCAAAACAAAAACGCAAAACATGATGATCGGTGCCTTTATTATAAAATGCAGAAACCGGAATTGCGGCAACTCCAAATTCTGTTGTTAATCTTTTGGCAAAAACCAGATCACTTTCATCAGAAATACGATTGTAATATGCCGATTGAAAGTAAGATCCGCCGCAAGGCAAAAGATCAAAACGGGTTTGTTGCATCAGTTCTGCGAAAAAATCTCTTTTTTGCTGATAAAACTGACTTAACTCGTTATAATTATTTGGATCTTCTAAAAACTTAGCCAACGCATATTGCATAGGTGTATTCACACTGAAAACTAAAAATTGGTGAATTTTTCTGAATTCTGCCATCAGCCAGTCGGGAGCAATGCAATAACCCATTTTCCAGCCGGTGTTGTGAAATAATTTTCCGAAGGAAGCCACAATAAACGCCCGGTCTCTAAGCTCCGGATAGCGGGCAATACTTAAATGTTGTTTGCCGTCGAAAATTATATGCTCATAAACTTCGTCGCTTAAAATCAATAAGTCATAATTGTTTGTAATCTGGATCAGTTGTTTAATATCTTCTTCACCTAAAACTGCACCACTTGGATTATGTGGCGAATTTAAAATGATCATCCGGGTACGACTGTTTATTAATTTTTTAACCACGGTCCAGTCGATTTTATAATCTGGCGGAGATAATTCAAACGATTTTACAACTCCTCCCAAAAGTTTTATGGTTGGCGAATAACAATCATAAGCCGGTTCAAAAATGATCACCTCATCATTTGGTTGTATAACTGCCGAAAGCGCCGTAAAAATAGCCTGGGTTCCACCGGCCGTTACTGTAACTTCCGTATCCGGATTATATGCGGAATGATGTAACGCATTTACTTTTGAAGCAATTTGTTCCCGCAATATTTGCAAACCAGGCATTGGCGCATATTGGTTATGGCCATTTTTCATAGCCTGATTAACCAGTTCGATTAATTCCGGCGAACTTTCAAAATCTGGAAAGCCCTGCGAAAGATTAATTGCGTTGTGCTCTGCAGCAAGTTGAGACATTACCGAAAAAATGGTAGTGCCGACATTAGGAAGTTTAGAAATCAGAGGTATCATCAAAGCTAAAGTATGAATAAATCCTATTTTAAACTGCCGCGTCGGCTATTTATTGCCTAACATTTTTGAAATCAATTTCTGATTTTAAAATAAATTTTCGCCGAAAAAAATACCTTGCGGGATTTCTTTACTTTTGCAGGAATCGATAATTAAATAAAGAGCAGTGCTGTTAGAAAAATTAAAGCTTAGTAAACCCTTAATAAAATCAATGACCGAAGCAGGTTACCTGGGCGCAATGGAGATTCAGGCGAAAACCATGTCGAGAATTATTGGTGGACAGGATATTATCGCGGTAGCACCAGAAGGAAGCGGTAAAACAACCGCGTATATTTTGGGCGTGTTGATGCGGTTGAAATATGGAGTTGAGGAAGCACCAAGGGCATTAATTCTGGTTCCCGATAAGGAACGAGTTTTTGCTGTTATGGAACAAATTGAGCTGTTAAATAAAAATAAAAGTATTCGTACAATTGGTTTATATGTTGCCCCGGGAATTGAATCGCAAATGAATGACCTGGCAGATGGTGCAGATATTGTAGTTGCAACGCCTGATCGTGCTCGTGCTTTGTATCTAAAACTCGGTTTAAATCTCAATAAAATCCTCATGTTTATTGTAGATGATGCCGAAACTATTATTAAAAAAGGTTTGCAATTACCCGTTGCAGAGTTGGCCAGAAGCATTATCAAATGCCAGCATTTGGTTTTTACAGAAGTTGTTCACGAAAAATTAAATCTGCTGACAGATCAGTTTTTGAATCAACCTGTAACTATAGAAGTTAGCGGCGAAAGTCAGGATAAGCTCGAGACCTTTCCACAATTGTTATTTCAAGTGCCCAACTTCAGAACAAAAATAAATTTGTTGAATAATTTGCTTCGCGATGAAGATGAGTTTACAAAGGTTGCTGTTTTTGTAAATACGAGATTAACAGCGCAGAAACTCAGCAAAAGTCTAATTCCTGCTCTAGAGAAAGTTTCGGGAGTGTTAAATCCATTGTTTTTTGATGATTCCGGATTCAATACTATCGAAGAATTTAAAGAGGAGCAGGGCGCAAGGATTTTGTTGGTTGCCAATGAAGGTTTAGGTTCGATAGATTTAAAAGGCATACAAACTATTATTCATTTTGATGTTCCTGAAGAAAAGGAAATACTCATCAGTCGGATTGTAAAAACTGCCGAAATGGAGAATGAGGAAGTTAT
>JBDTLL010000321.1:0-2834 GCA_039934815.1 Daejeonella sp.
CAAAATCAATACTTTCAAACACGACGTTTTTATAAATTTCATCCGGTGCATATTGATATGCTTCAGAATAAAGCGAAATGAGTTGAGCATTGTCGTACAACATTTTTTCAAAGTGCGGCACATGCCATCTGTTATCTACAGAATATCTCGCAAATCCACCACCAATCTGATCATAAATTCCGCCAAAAGCCATTTTTTCTAAGGTCAGCCGACTGATAACGTGTGCTGCATCGTCCTTCATTAAATGAGCATATTGGATCATCGTTTGCCAATTATTGGGCAACGGGAATTTTGGCGCCCGATTATATCCGCCTTCAGACATATCAAAAGACCTTTTCCAGGCATCCATAATTTCGGTTAGATCAGATTTTTTGAAATCTTCGTCCTTTTCTATCAATTTCAATTTTTCGCTCTGGCGGATACCTTCAGTTAATTTCTCTGCATAAACTATTGCTTCCTCCGGTTTTTCATTCCAGAAATTAGCAAGATTTAACAATAAATTGCTCCAGTCTAATTTTTTAAAATAAGTTCCACCATAAATGGGGCGTTGATCCGGCAGGCAAAAACAATTTAATGGCCACCCGCCATGATCTGTCATCAACTGAACCGCATTCATATAAATCTGGTCGATATCAGGCCTTTCCTCCCGATCAATCTTTATACACACAAAATGACGATTCATTATTTCTGCTACCTGACCGTCTTCAAAACTCTCGTGCTCCATCACATGGCACCAGTGACAGGCAGAATATCCGATACTAACCAGTATTAATTTATTTTCAGATTTCGCTTTCTCCAAAGCTTCATTTCCCCAGGGAAACCATTCTACCGGGTTATTAGCATGTTGAAGTAAGTAAGGAGAAGTTTCCTGCGCTAGTCGATTTGTCATAATACAATGCTTTGTTGTAAAGTTAAAAGGTTGTAAGGTTTAAAAGTTTTTTTAGATTTAAAATTTCAATTAAGTAACCTGATGAAAATTACGCATACCGAGATTTATAGATTTAGTATTCCGATGATTCCCTTCGCTATTGCCACCGGAACGATGCATTATGCACAAAACGTTTTCATTCGGGTTTTTACCGATTCTGACATTTATGGAGTTGGCGAATGTTCGGCGTTCCCCATGATTGTTGGCGAAACTCAGGAAACCTGCCTGGCTATGGCACGCGATTTTGCTAAAATATGGAAAGGCAAAGATCCTTTAGACATTGCTGGAAGAATGCAGGAACTCGACGATTTTACGTCGCATAATCATACAATAAAAAGCGCTTTCGATTTATCGTTATATGACATCGCCGCTAAGGCTAAAAATATTCCGCTATATAAATTTCTAGGCGGTGAAAAAAAAGTAGTGGAAACTGATATTACTATTGGCATCGGTTCAGTTGCTGAAATGGTTAAAAAGGCGCTTGAGTTCAAAACTAATGGAGCTACAATCCTGAAAGTTAAACTTGGCAAAAACGTGTCAGAAGATATAATCCGAATGAAATCAATTCGGAATGCAGTTGGCGAAGAAATGGCTTTGCGAATTGATGCGAATCAGGGATGGAGTTTTGAGCAAGCATGTGAAGCTTTAACAGGAATGGCCGATTGTAAAATTCAGTTTTGCGAACAACCTATGCGTGTTTGGAATGATGATGATTTACCGAAACTTAGAGAAATTTCACCGATTGATATTATGGCTGATGAAAGTTGTTTCAATCATCACGACGCCCGAAAATTAATCAAGTCTGGATCCTGCGATTCGATTAACATCAAATTTGCAAAGTCCGGAGGCATTACAGAAGCTTTAAAAATTCATCAAATTGCTTCGCAATATGGAGTTCCTTGTATGATGGGTGGTATGCTGGAAAGCAGAGTTGCATTAAGCGCAAAATTACATTTCGTTTATGCCTCTCCCAATATCAAATATTTCGACATGGATACTTGTATGCTGGGACATCTGGAAGATCCTGTTTCAGGAGGAGTAAAATATAATGGATATTTTTTAGATATAGATGATTCTGCTGGTATTGGTGCCGATGTAAAAGACAGCTATCTAGAAAAATGCGAAAAATGGACGGTTTAAAAGAAATTAAAAAAACCCTGTCGTAGTGTGCGACAGGGTTTAAATTTTATTTGCTTAATTCAGCAAAATATTTGTGAAATAAAGGAATAGTTTCAATTCCCTTAAGGTAATTAGCTATATCATATTTCTCGTTTGGTGAGTGCAGATTATCACTGTCGAGACCAAATCCCATTAAAACTGTTTTAATGCCTAATTCTTTTTCAAACAAAGCAACAATTGGAATACTTCCTCCTCCACGAGTCGGAATAGGATCTTTTCCGAAAGAATCTAAAATTGCTTTTTGGGCTGCTTTGTAAGCTATACTATCAGTTGGCGTAACAACAGGTTCGCCACCGTGATGAGGCGTAACTTTAATCTTAACATTTTTCGGAGCAATGTTTTCAAAATGCTCCTGGAAAAGTTTAGTAATTTTATCAGACTGCTGGTTTGGAACAAGTCGCATCGATATTTTAGCGTTGGCTTTCGAAGGCAGAACAGTTTTAGCTCCTTCGCCAATATAGCCACCCCAAATTCCGTTAACTTCCAAAGTCGGTCTTGTGCCTGTACGCTCTAAAGTTGTATAACCTTTTTCGCCCCATAATTCATCAACGCCCAGGTCTTCCTTATACTCTTCCTCATCAAAAGGTGCTTTATTCAAATCATCCCTTTCCTGCTGACTCAAAGCAAGAACATCATCGTAAAATCCGGGAATTTGAATATGATTATTTTCATCGTGAAGCGAGGCAATCATCTTTGCCAGAATAGTTGCCGGATTTGCAACGGCTCC
>JBDTLL010000322.1:0-2825 GCA_039934815.1 Daejeonella sp.
AAAATTCAGAAAATGAATTAGTAATTATTTGCTTACGCTCCGCGGAAGATGCGCCGGCGCCAAAAAAATAGATCTGCTTAATTTTTTCCGCATAATTAATTAATTCAGAATTTTTATGCAGCAGGTTTAGAATGTATTTTTCGTCGTGAAAAAAGGGATTTATACCTGAAGTTTTAAATTCAGAAATAATTTCTGTTTTGCCAGCCAGTTTCCAGTCGGCAAAACGCGACCCGCTATACACTACTGCGATCATATTTAAATGGATAGGATACTGGTTAATTCCATCAGATCTTCTTCTAATTTAAATTCATGCAGATTCAATGCTTCATGCAAACTTGTTAACGCAATTGAGTTACCACGAATTCCGATAATTTTTTGGTTATCTCCATTTATTAATGCCTTAACGGCCGCGTAGCCAAATCGGCAAGCTAAAACGCGGTCGAAACTGCTTGGACTTCCTCCGCGTTGCAGATGACCCAAAATGGTAACTTTTGTATCGTAAAAATCGAACTTTTCTTTAACCCGCTTCGCAACATCGTAAGCGCCGCCGTTTTTATCGCCTTCGGCAACAATTACAATGCTCGATGACTTTTTGCTCAAGGCACCAACTTGTAATTTTTCTATCAGCTCTTCTATTGCCGTATCTTTTTCGGGAAGTAAAATAGCCTCTGCTCCGCCCGCAATTCCAGACCGTAAAGCGATACATCCAGAATCCCGGCCCATTACTTCTATAAAAAATAAGCGATCATGTGAGGCTGCCGTATCTCTGATTTTATCAATTGCTTCTATAACCGTATTGTTGGCCGTATCAAAGCCAAGCGTAAAATCGGTTCCATACAAATCATTGTCTATTGTGCCCGGAATACACATTACCGGAATATTGTATTCGTTAGAAAAAATTTCAGCACCTGTGGCGGTTCCGTCTCCACCAATTGCTACCAGGCAATCAATGCCTTTCGCCTGCATATTATCAAAGGCTTTTTTTCTGCCTTCGGGAGTTTTAAACTCCATACACCTTGCCGTTTTTAATATGGTACCTCCCAGGTGAATAATGTTACTCACCGAGCGGGATTCCATATCCCAAAAATTATTGTCAATCAAACCCTGATACCCTTGTCTGATTCCCACGACCTCTTTGCCCATGTAAATGCCTGTACGAACCACCGCCCGTATACATGCATTCATTCCCGGAGCATCACCCCCTGACGTAAATACTCCTATTTTTTTAATCTCTGCCAAATGAATTAATTATCTATATCAAGTACGAATATAAGGTGTATTTTCTACACTAAGTAGTAATTGTAAAAAATTTCTCCCATCTTGCCTAATCATTTTATATTTATCGCTTAAACCATTTAGAAATTTGGAAACTATACTGCCTAAATTTGATTCTGTATTTTCGATTGACTGTGTAATATTTGGCTTTGATGAAGGTGAATTAAAAATACTATTAATTGAGCGGAATGTAGAACCTTTTAAAGATTGGTGGGCTCTGCCCGGATACCTGGTAGAGGAAAATGAAAGCCTTGACCATGCTGCCGAACGGATTCTATATGAACTTACAGGTTTGCGTGATATTTTTATGGATCAGTTTTATACGTTTGGCGATGTTGACCGGCATCCCCAGGGACGGGTTGTAACAGTTGCTTATTACGCAATGTTGCGTTTAAACGGACCTAAGGAATTGAAACCCGTTACCACTTATGCCAAAAATGCGGTATGGTATCCAATTAATGATTTACCCAAACTGGCATTTGATCATTCTAAAATATTCGAGCGAGGATTTCTTAAAATCAGGAATAAAATAACCTATCAGCCTATTGCTTTTGAACTGCTGCCTGAGAAATTCACGCTAACCCAGCTCCAGCATTTGTATGAAGTTATATTGAACAAAAGTCTCGATAAACGAAATTTCCGGAAAAAGATGCTGAATTATGGAATACTTAAAGAGCTTGATGAAAAACAAAAAGGTGTTTCTTACAGAGCGGCGAAACTATATAAATTTGATAGGCGGAAGTATGCTAAGCTCTTCCAAAAAGAATTAACTTTTGGAAAGTAAATAGAAAAATTTTTTGTGAAGCCCGAATAAAACTATTCGGGTTTTTTTATTTGCGCCAATTTGAAATTTTTTGAAAATATATTTTTTGAAAATTTAATCTTGTCCGCGAAAAAAAGCGTAACTTATTAAACCATAAGCATTTCAAAGTTATCAACATGTAGGTATTGTTTTTAATTCAAGAGGGAAATTAGCAGGGGTTTTTAAGAGCAAATGTGCCATATCAGGTCCTAAAAGGTGTTTAAGATTTTTATAGAAATCGTGATAAAAAATATTTTTATAAGCTTGGTGTAATATTTACAATTAGCTAACTTTAGTTTACAACACACTACCTAATAACCATTTAACTAATTAATTAAACTAATAATAACCCGTTATGAAATTAAAATTTTTACTACCGAGGTTGCTTTTTAGTCTCTTGCTTTTCTTCTTTGTAGATTTTGCTCAGGCGCAAAATATTACGATCTCTGGTAAAGTAACAGATAGTAAAGATCAACAACCACTTATTGGGGTATCTGTAAAAGTAAAAGGAACGCCGAGCGGAACAAGCACGGGCGTTGATGGAACCTTCAGACTATCCGTTGCCAGTAATGCCAGTTCTTTATTATTTACTTATCTGGGATATAATAATCAGGAAGTAAGTATTAACGGAAGAACAACAATAAATATAGCGATGGACCCTAGCGCCACTTCATTAAATGAAGTTGTAGTGGTGGGTTACGGAACTCAAAAAGTAAAAGATGCAACCGGTTCTGTTGCTTCATTAGGA
>JBDTLL010000323.1:0-2815 GCA_039934815.1 Daejeonella sp.
CCGGCTTTCTCCAATTCAGCAATATTCAATTTTTTCATACTCATTAACGCTTCCATTACTTTACCGCTGTTTCTTCCTGAATTAGTAAAGAGATCCGGCAAGATACCAGGAACTACCTGCCATGATAAGCCGAATTTGTCTTTTACCCAGCCGCACATTTGCGCTTTGGGATCGCCGCCAGCAGAAAGTTTGTCCCAGAAGTAATCTATTTCATCCTGATTCTCGCAATTTATGACGAAAGAAACTGCTTCGGTAAATGTAAAATGCGGTCCGCCGTTTAACGCCAGAAAACTTTGTCCTTCTAACTTAAATTCCATCGTCATAACTGTGCCTTCCGGCATTTTATGGTTTTCAAAGCCAGCTTTTCCATATCGGGAAATTCTTCCCACAGAAGAGTTTTTAAATATGGATGTGTAAAATTTTACAGCCTCTTCTGCTTCCTTATCAAACCAAAGGTTTGGAGTAATTTTTTGAATATGAGCCATCGTTTTTATGAGTTTTAAATATCTAAGATATTGAAGATCGATGTGAAAATACAGGGGTGAAAACGTATTTGTTAAGGGGCAAATGCGTCAAATTGTTGGGGCAAGAATTTTGCAATTTACCGTTCACTCAATAATACCTACCGTTCACCCTTTTTTTTCTAAAAGTGAAATTCAAAGTATTATGTTTAGAAAAATTATTCTGTAAAAAGAACAATCAATGATATCCTTAGAAGAATTTCACTTTAATTTTCTGGAGTATGCAGACCTGAACAGGTTACGCAGTTTCCTGCAAAATACCCATTCGCCGGAAGAGTTAAAAGATCTTTTAAAACTCATTCAGGATTGGGAAATCAAAAATCTTCAAAACTTTGATATTTCAAATGTTAATGGTTATCCGGAATTATTAAGAATCAATTCTTTTGATGACGATCTGGAGCCTTTTGAGATTGCAGAATTGTACGAAAAACTAAAACTAGAATCTGGTAAAGTGATTGAAGTAACTTCAAACAAAGACCTGAAAATTTTAAAAACTGCTCAGGAGAAACAATTATTTATTGGTAGCGTATTGCCAAACCTCAGCTTTAAGCTTAAATCTGAAGCGTATTACCGCTATATCTATGCAAATATGTTCTTGAAAAAAGAAGTTGATCCGCAACAATTTCTGGAAGAGCTGCGTGTGGTTTCAGAATATAATCTTGCAGAACGTTTACGGGTGCTCAGTTTATCAGCAGATAAATTTGAAAGTAAAGAATACGGGGAACTGAAAAATTACGGACTCAAATTCATCGATCAGTTTCTGGATGGATACGAAACATTCCGCAAAAATTCTCTGCTCATCTTTTAGAAAAGCTCTTACATCAATTAACTCTCTCGCTGAATTATCAAATGTTAAAACAATTACCGGAAATTTTATATAATCCAAACTATATCAGCAATTTTTCTGATCCGGCTTTTCCTGCTGCGGACGTTTTCATTTTTACATCAGAAAAAAAAGCCAGTCAGTTTAAAATTAATCTTTGCTTAAACGGCTTTCCTGAAGGCGCTGCAAACTACAATGAATCTATAAACCAAAACGAATTTTTGTCGCTTTTAAAGCGCAAAGAGAGAGAATATCAATACGCCAATTATCCTGGTACAGTTATGTTCAATCCTGATTTTACAGCTAAGGGAAAAATTTGTTATCAGGCTTTTTTTACTATTCGTGAGTTTTTAAATATGGTTGGCAGAAAGCATAATTTTTGCAATGATTCTTTGCACTACAATCAGAATTTTTTTCTTGGCTTAAATTTGTAAAAATATTAAATCTGCTTTTTCTAAGTCGCGGTTAACGATTAGATTCTAATAAAATCTATGGTGAAAAAGTAGGAAGTAATTTTTATTCTCCTGTGATATAAGCCATGTGTAAAGAGTAACGAATGGTAGGTGGCATGGACTGAAATCCCAACTCCGACGTGTTTAATCCGCAGGTTTCTGCGTTTAATATGCGGCATTTAAAACCGGGATGTTTTTGTATCATTTCTGTTTTCCAAATTTCCGCCTTTTCATTTAACCGGATATCAATTGAGTCTTCATCATATTCGGTTCCTATCAATTCGCGGATCACAAATCTTTTGTACTTTTCTTCGTTCATATCTAAATATAATCTTTATTTGGCTTTCAATAAATTTCAAGATAAGATTATATACGCAGGCAATCTTTAAAAATAATCACTGCACTTTAATAGGGGAGAAGATTTTGAAAACCTGAACAAAGATGCGAATGTAATTTCGGCTCAGAAATATTTCAGGAAGTCGTAATTGTTATTTAAAAAAAGCGCATGCAACAATCTTAAAATCGCTACATACGCTATCTGAAATCTTTACTATTTTCCGTTATAATTTAATAATAATATTTACGCCTGAATCTAGATTCTGACGGCTGTAATCGACCTGATTTTGCAGCGAATTTACATTGTTCTGCAAATCCAAAATTAAATTTTCACGGCGCTGATATTCGCTCGCAGTATACATTGTGCGGTTGGTATTTAAATTAGTTCTGTAACCTACCAACTTTTGCAGCGCAACCTGCAACAGAGCTTCACTAAAGGATAAGTTTTCCCATGAGGTTTCGTAAGTGTTGTAAACGTTCTCTCTGGCGCTTACATAGCGTGGCGACCAGCGGTCAGAATAATTGATATTGCAATTTCCCATAACATCGCCATGATTTAAATGTGCTTTTATTGCGTTTTCAGAAACGCGAATGGTAACGGCATCAGAACCATTTCCATTGGGATGATGGCATATTTCTACTTTCTTCTGATTTTTAGGATGTTTTCTATCCGCAAAATTATT
>JBDTLL010000324.1:0-2808 GCA_039934815.1 Daejeonella sp.
GATCTCGGTTTGGCCACGGCAAATTCTATCGCCGGAATCCAGAATGGTGCCCGGCAGGTTGAATGTACTATTAATGGAATTGGTGAGCGGGCCGGAAATACTTCTTTAGAAGAAGTGGCAATGATCTTAAAAACTCACCATTCACTTGGTTTTCACTCGCACATAAACACACAAAAGTTTTATGATATCAGCCGGATGGTGAGCAGAATGATGAATATGCCGGTTCAGCCCAATAAAGCAATTATTGGCAAAAACGCGTTTGCTCACAGTTCGGGAATACATCAGGATGGCGTTTTAAAGCATCGTGAAAACTATGAAATTATAAATCCGGAAGACGTTGGCATTCCACGTTCTGATATAATTCTGACTGCCAGAAGCGGTCGGCATGCGTTGAAACACCATTTAGAGCGACTTGGATATATTTTGGAACGAATTGATTTAGATGAAGTTTATCAGCGTTTTCTGGAAATGGCAGATGTTAAAAAATCGGTTCATGATGATGACATTTTGCTGATGATGGGCGACGGCACGGAGCGGAACTACAGCAGTGGTGTAAAAATTAAATACTTGCAGGTGCTTTGCGGAGATCCGTTCAACCCGGTTGCATCTATCAAACTGGATGTGAACGGAGAAGATCATGAAGCTCAGGCATCTGGCAACGGACCTGTTGATGCGACCATTAAAGCAATTCATCAGATTATAGGAAAAGATATATCCTTAAACGAATTTGAAATTCTGGCGATGCACGGCGGAAGTGATGATATTAGTCGTGTGAATATGCGTGTAAGTTTTAAAAACAGAAGTTATGATGGATACGGTTTCAGTACAGATATTGTAAAAGCATCGGCGAATGCCTACCTGGATGCATTAAATAAAATTACCTGATGGAAAATGAAACTCTGCTTTTTGATGTTCAGGCTGCAGCCAAACGATTAAAAGATGTTGTAAAACATACACCTCTGGAATTTCACGCCGGGTTGTCTGCGAAGTTTGATTGCAATATTTACCTTAAACGGGAAGATCTCCAGGTTGTACGCTCTTATAAATTAAGAGGTGCATATAATCTCATTTCAAACTTGGGTGCGGAAGACGCTAAAAAAGGTGTGGTTTGCGCAAGCGCCGGAAACCATGCGCAGGGAGTAGCTTTCAGCTGCAAAAAGTTAGGAATAAAAGGGACTATTTTTATGCCCGAAATTACTCCCCGACAAAAGATAAAACAAACGAAAATGTTTGGTGGAGAATGGATAGAGATTATTCTAATTGGCGATACATTTGATGATTGTTTAAAAGAAGCTCTGAAGTTTAGCACCAAAAATTCACAGGTTTTTATTTCTCCGTTTGATCATCCGGCAATAATTGAAGGTCAGGCAACGGTTGGATTTGAAATACTGAATGATTTACCGGAAACAGAAGTTATAATTATGCCTGTTGGCGGAGGCGGTTTAGCTTCCGGAATCGGAACTTTTATAAGAGAAAAATCTTCCAATTGCTTATTAGTAGGCGTTGAACCTTTAGGCGCACCATCCATGTTAAAAGCTTTGGAAGCTGGCCAGCCTGTAACGTTAAATGAGATCGACCGCTTTGTTGACGGTGCTGCTGTAAAACGGGCAGGAACGTATACGTTCCCAATTTGCCAGCAGGTTCTCGATAAGATGCTGGTTGTCCCGGAAGGAAAAATTTGCTCTGTAATTCTGCAGCTTTATAATGAAAATGCCATTGTTGCCGAGCCCGCGGGTGCACTTTCTGTTGCAGCTTTGGAGCAATTGAGAGAAGAAATAAAGGGAAAAAATGTAGTTTGTATAATCAGCGGAGGCAATAATGATATCGAAAGAATGCAGGAAATTAAAGAGCGATCTTTACTTTTTGAAGGTCTCAAGCATTATTTCATTATCAGTTTTCCGCAAAGACCGGGTGCTTTAAAAGAATTCGTCAATCTGGTTTTGGGCAGAAATGATGATATCACCCGTTTTGAATTCATTAAAAAAACCAATCGCGAACGCGGCCCGGCGCTGGTGGGAATAGAGTTAGGTTCACCTGCCGATTATCTGCCGCTGATTCACCGCATGGAACTTCATGGCTTTGATCATAAGCCAATTAACGGCGATCAGGCTCTGTTTGAATTTTTAGTTTAATTGCAATTCTGGTAAATATTTGTAATTTTCAAATACTAAACCAGCCTGATGAAAGAAGAGTCTTTAAAAACTGAAATCAAAAGAGAATTTCAGTTAGAACGCATGATTTTGTTCAGCGATGCTGTTTTCGCGATTGTAATTACTCTGATGGCCATTGAAATTCGCATTCCGGAACCTCATAAAAAAGGTATTGCAGGCTTTGAAGAAGGAATGATCCATATTCTACCCACCATATTGGCCTATTGCATCAGTTTCTTTTTTATCGGAGTAATTTGGTCAAGGCATTTAAATCTGTTTAAATATTTAAAAGATTACGATAAAGGTTTAATCATCAGGAACCTGATATTACTTTTCAGCGTTGGACTTTTCCCCTTTTCAGCTTCGCTTCTAACCCAATACCGGGGAATTGCAGGTCCGTATGCAGTTTATTTTTCTGTTATTATTCTATGCCTGTTATCTCTGTTTAATCTGGGATATTATGTATTTAAAATGCGACCTGAATTACGCAGAGATGTGGATATTAGCAAAGAGCTGTTAAATTTGAAAATGATGCAATTTAACATTATCGGTTTTATCACATCGGGTTTGTTTGCCTATCTAACCTATAAATATTTACTGACTGAGTCTACCAAGTATTACGCTTTTTTCTGGCTGTATTTATTTGTGGGCATCATGG
>JBDTLL010000325.1:0-2805 GCA_039934815.1 Daejeonella sp.
ATTTTCACAGCAGACATAATTAGGATGGCAAAAAGAATTAATCCTGTTAAGCCATAAATCCAGTCGACGGCGCTTTTGAGAATTACGGTGAATACAATTGCCACTAAAAATATGGTTGCCACTTCATTCCACAACCTTAACTGTGTGGATGTCCATTTGAAAATTCCAAGTTTTAATTGATTCATTATCCGCTGGCAAATAAAATGATAAACCAGCAAACCTGCCACAAACGCCAGTTTTACCAGCATCCATTTAGCCTGCAATAATCCTGTATTGAGATAAAGCATTCCGGCGCCAGCCAAAACGGTTAAAACCATTGCCGGCGTTGTAATATAATACCAAAGCTTATGTTGCATCAACACAAATTGTGATTGCAAAATATCTCTTTCGGCGGCGGGCTTTTCGTTTGCTTCAATATGATAAACAAATAGCCGGACAATGTAAAAAAGTCCGGCCATCCAGCTTACAACAAAAATAATATGTATTGCTTTTAGATATAAATAAGCCATATATTCTTTTTACAAGCTAAATTTATTTTTAATATCTGAATTCTTTAATGGTTTCTACAGCATACTTCACATTATCAAAAGGAATATCAGGCATAATACCGTGGCCCAGATTAAAAATAAATCCGTTTTCGCCACGCATACGCTCAAATAACTTATGAATCTGCTTTTTAATAACGGTTTTATCGGCGTATAGAATATGCGGATCCAGATTTCCCTGAACTGCAATTCCCTGCGGAAGTGATTTTTTGATATTTAAAAGATCAGCATTCCAGTCAACCGAGATAACATCAGGCTTGGTTTGCGCCATTAAAGGGGCAAAAACCGAACTTCCTTTACAGAAAGAAATAACCGGAATATCTTTTCGGTTTAGCTTAGAAATTATTTCGTTGATGTACCGATGAGAAAACTCGGTATAATCATCCCAGCTTAAAGCCATTGCCCAGCTATCAAAAATCTGAATAGCGTTAACACCTGCTTCTATCTGTAAATTCAAATAATCTGCAGTTACTTTGGCAATTTTAGAAAGTAATTGATGCGCCATCTCCGGATGATTGTGCAGCATCAGTTTGGTTAATTTAAAATCTTTTGAAGATCCGCCTTCAACCAAATAACTCATAACCGTAAAAGGTGCTCCCGCGAAGCCAATTAATGGAATTTTACCATCCAAACGCTGTTGAATTACTTTTATCGCATCAGCAACATATTGCAATTTATCATCCACATCAGTCAGCAAATTATCAATATCATTCTGATTGCGAACCGGATTTGCAAAACGGGGACCGATACCTTGTGTAAAGCTCAAATCGCCGCCCATTGCTTCGGCAGTTACTAAAATATCCGAAAATAAAATAGCAGCATCAATATCCAGAAGATTGACCGGAAGCATGGTTACATCAGCCGCAAGTTCGGGCGTTTTGCACATCTCCAGAAAGGAATATTTGTTTTTTATTTCCCAGTATTCCGGCATAAAACGCCCGGCTTGTCTCATCATCCACACAGGCGGACGTTCAGTTTGTTTAGAAAAGGCAGCCCGCATAAAAAGGCTGTCCTGGATATTTTGGTGACTCAAAGTTTTAAATTTTAATTTCTTGTTCTATTTTTTGTATGATATTTTTTACCCTTGCCGTAGTTTTCAGCGTTTTCGCTTTTTCTACATAAGCTCTGGCTCTTTCATTTTCTTTTTTGCGAAGATTTAGGTTGGCCAGATGCACAAAAACGATGGCTTTATCGTTTTGATTTCTAAGCGGGAATTTACTTGCAATTTGAAAATGCTTCTCTGCTTCGTCATAATTAAGCCGGTGCAATTCCACATTCCCATAAATAAACTCGTAAAATCCTCTTCTGTGGCGGCTTAACCTATCGGGATCTGAAATTTCTTTTAATAATTCTTCAGCTCTGTCGTAATTTTTAGCATGAAATTCTCTGGCAGCCATAATCACGCTTCCTTCCCTGAAATAACCCCAGATAAGAAAACCTAATCCCAACGCTACAATTGCAGAAATTTCAAAGACCTGCTCAAAAAGCGTCCAGATTAAAAGTAGTACAGTAACAGCAATTACCCCTAAACGGGCATTTTTTGTTAACATTTAGGCCGGAGAATTATCAATAAATTTGTAACCCACACCTCGAATTGAATGAAAATATGTTGGGTTTTTCTGATCTGGCTCAAAGTATTTTCTAAACGTCAGGATAAAGTTATCAATGGTTCTGGTTGATGGATATACATCGTAATTCCAAACCGTTTCCAAAATTTGCTCACGCGAAACAGCTTCATTGCGGCGTTCAACCAGCAATTTTAACAACATGGTTTCTTTCTTGGTTAAAGGCGTAATGGTTCCATCATCATTTTTCAATTCAAATGAATTAAAATAAATGGTTTTATCGCCAATTTTGTATGAATTCAATTCCTTTAATTCATCGCCTTTTAAACCTCTTTTAACCAGATTTCCGACCCTTAAAATCAACTCTTCCAGATTAAAAGGTTTAACCAAATAATCGTCGGCACCTTTTTTCAATCCCTGAACGCGGTCTTCACTTGTGTTTTTCGCGGTCAGAAACATGATTGGCACTTCGGTATTTTCCAGCCTGATCGTTTCGGCAACCTGAAAGCCATCGATCTCCGGAAGCATTACATCCAGAATAATCAAATTGAATCTTTCTTCCTTAAAAATTTTAAGCGCCTTTTTCCCATCCTGGGCAGTTGATACTTTGTAACCTTCTAATTCAAGGTTTAATTTGATCGCTTCCAAAAGATGATCTTCATCTTCAACCAATAAAATACGTTGTTTACTTGCCA
>JBDTLL010000326.1:0-2796 GCA_039934815.1 Daejeonella sp.
GCGATAATGCCTCTGGCTGTAGATTCTTTTCCTTTACCATAATATAAACGCAGCAGAATAAGGTTAATCACTAAGCCAAGTATATATATTAAATGATTTTTACCCTGAATTTGAAAATCCTTTTTGAATACTTCTACCGTTAAAAAGGTAATGACAGGCATCAGCAATCCTAAAATACTTCCAAACCAAATATTATCTTTTTTAAACATCAAACGACCAGCTATTAAGTGTTGGAATTGCGTGGTGCGCAGTCATATCAAATTGGACAGGCACTACAGAAACAAAATTATTTTCCAGTGCCCACACGTCAGTGTCTTCGCCATGATCATTATTTTGAAAAACTCCGGTTAACCAGTAATAATTACGTTTGTACGGATCCACCCGTTCATCAAACTCTTCTGCCCATTTCGCATTTGCCTGACGGCAAATTTTGATTCCTTTAATGTTATCCCCGGCAGGGAAATTAACGTTTAACAAAGTGCCGGTTTGCAAACCATTTTTTAAAACCTGCTCAACAATTACTTTGATAAATTTCTTGCAGTGATCAAAATCAGCGTCGTACGTAAAATCGTCCAGCGAAAATCCAACAGACGGTATACTTTCTATGGCTCCTTCTACCGCTGCCGACATGGTGCCGGAATAAATAACATTTATAGAATTATTCAATCCGTGGTTTATGCCCGAAACACACAGATCTGGCTTTTTCCCTTTAAATATTTTATTTACAGCCAGTTTCACACAATCAACAGGTGTGCCCGAGCATTTGTACATTTCAACGCCATCATACAGCTTTATTTTATCCATACGCAATGGTTTGGCTATGGTAATGGCATGCCCCATTCCGGATTGTGGACTATCGGGCGCTACAACTACAACATTTCCAAGGTCTTTAACCACTTCTATAAGTGCCTTAATACCTGGCGCCGTAATTCCGTCGTCGTTTACAACTAATATGGTAGGTTTTGTTTTTTTCATGAATTTATATTTTTTCGCTCCGGGCGATTTCTGCCTGCGAAATTACAAAAAACATCAAGCCTATTCACAAATAGATAAATAGCATGACGCAAAAAAGCCCTGCTTTTGGGCAGGGCTCCTGTATATCTGAAAAAGTTTACAAACTTCTCAACCAATCAATAACGCCTTCGCGTGTTTTGCCGGTTTTATCCTGAAGTCTTCCGTAAAGTTCGTCTTCCTTACCTTCTTCGTAAGTCAGATCATCATCTGTCATATCTCCATATGATTGTTTTACTTTACCTTTTAACTCGTTCCATTTTCCTTTTAATTCTAACTTATCCATGATTGTTTTTTTCTAGGTTTCTATTTAATTGATTACTTATTCAACCCAAATCATCGATTTTAGTTTTAAGAATTTAGAATAAAATCTGTAATTAACTGGCTCTTAAATGGCTCCTTGTTTAATTTCTTCTACCACTGCAGGATCAAGCAGCGTTGAAATATCACCTAAATTCGAAAATTCTCCTTCAGATATTTTTCTTAAAATCCGGCGCATAATTTTCCCTGATCTTGTTTTAGGCAAACCACTTACAAACTGAATTTTATCTGGTTTGGCTATTGCGCCAATTATCCGGGTAACCGTTTGTAAAATATCTTTTTTAGTAAGATCATGATCGTGAAGCGATTTATCCAAAATAACAAAAGCGTAAATTCCCTGACCTTTAATATCATGCGGATAACCAACAACTGCACTTTCAATAACATCTGCATGCATATTAATCGCATTTTCAACTTCAGCGGTACCAATTCTATGTCCAGATACATTCATTACATCATCTACCCTTCCGGTGATACGATAATAGCCGTCTATATCTCTTAAGCAGCCATCGCCTGTAAAATACATATTTGGGTAGGTGGAAAAGTAGTTCGTTCGGCAGCGCTCATGATCTCCATAAGTTGTACGGATTATTCCCGGCCAGGGAAATTTGATGCATAAATTACCACTCACATCATTTCCTTCAATTTCCTTTCCGTTCTCATCAACCAAACAAGGCTGAATCCCCGGTAAAGGCAAAGTTGCGTATCCCGGTTTTACCGGAGTAATACCTGCTATTGGCGAAATCATAATTCCACCGGTTTCGGTTTGCCACCACGTGTCAACAATGGGGCATTTACCTTTTCCAATTTTTTCGTCAAACCAATGCCATGCTTCTTCATTAATTGGTTCGCCAAC
Organism: Daejeonella sp.; assembly: GCA_039934815.1. Lineage (GTDB taxonomy): Bacteria > Bacteroidota > Bacteroidia > Sphingobacteriales > Sphingobacteriaceae > Daejeonella. Next base: position 2,189 of record JBDTLL010000326.1, read on the forward strand.
AGAACCCAGTTTTTTCAACGAACTAAGGTCTTTTCCCTGTAAAGGTTCATCGCCAAAACTCATTAAAGAACGTATGGCGGTTGGGGCCGTATAAAGAATATCTACTTTATATTTATCAACGATATCCCAAAAACGCCCCGCATCTGGCCAGGTTGGTATGCCTTCAAACATCAAAGTGGTAGCCCGTTGAGATAAGGGACCATAAACAATATAAGAGTGACCGGTTATCCAGCCGATGTCTGCTGTGCAGAAATGGATCTCGCCGGGTTGGTACTGAAATACATTTTTAAAAGTATATCCGGCATAAACCATGTAACCACCACAGGTATGCACCACCCCTTTTGGTTTGCCGGTAGAACCGGATGTATATAAAATAAATAGCGGGTCCTCGGCATCCATCGGCTCAGCCGGAAATTCAGGATTGCCCTGTGTTTCTACTTTCTTAATTTCATCTTCCCACCAAACATCGCGACCTTTGATCATGGAAACAGGAGTTCGGTTTCGCGTAAGCACAATTACTTTTTTTACTGATTTGCATTGCACCAAAGCATCGTCAATTACATTTTTTAACGGAATTTCTTTATTGCCTCTAAATCCACCGTCCGCAG
>JBDTLL010000327.1:0-2785 GCA_039934815.1 Daejeonella sp.
CCATCATCTAAAATTAAGTTTAATGGTTTACGGTCTTCGCCGAAGTGTAAAGTTTGCTCAATACACCAGTCGAAATCCTGCTCATTTAAACCTTTCCAGGCATAAACAGAAATTCCGGCAGCAGCAATAGCAGCAGCCGCGTGATCCTGAGTTGAGAATATATTACAAGAAGACCAGGTAACTTCCGCACCCAGTTCTACTAAAGTTTCAATTAAAACCGCAGTTTGGATGGTCATGTGCAAACATCCGGCAATACGAGCGCCTTTTAGAGGTTTTGAAGCTCCAAACTCCTCGCGTAAAGCCATTAAGCCCGGCATTTCTGCCTCAGCTAAACCAATTTCTTTTCTTCCCCATTCTGCTAATGAGATGTCCTTAACTTTATAAGGAACGTAAGTTGTCTCTACTGATGACATAGTTGTGATTTAAGTATAATGAGTTGCAAAAATACCTCATTGAGGTGTGAATGGCAAATATCCAAACCTCTATAATTGTAACACTTAAGTAAAAAGCAGTTTACGCTGCAGCGGATGTTTGTGTAATCCTTCCAGGAAACTTATTTTTGAGAAAAATTAAAAAGATATGTATCCAGAATATTTAGTTGCACCGATGCGTGAGGATTTGACCGGCGCAGGATTTAAAGATTTAAAAACTGCGGGTGAAGTTGATGAAGCGATAAAATCAGAAGGTACTGTATTGGTTATGGTAAATTCTGTTTGTGGTTGTGCAGCGGCAAATGCTCGTCCGGCAGCAAAAATTGCAACTCAGCAAGAGAAGCGCCCGGATAAATTTGTAACTGTTTTTGCAGGTATGGAAAAAGAAGCGGTAGATCAGGCTCGTGCGCACATGCTGCCATTTCCTCCATCATCTCCGGCAATTGCTTTATTTAAAGACGGAAAATTAGTTCACATGATCGAGCGTCATCAGATTGAAGGTCGCCCGGCACAAATGATAGCTGATAATTTAATTCAGGCATTTGACCAATACTGTTAATTATTGAGCGCATAAAAAAGCCCCGTTTAATTTATTTAAACGGGGCTTTTTGTTTTGTGATAACTCTTAGTAACCGAGAGCTAATTCTTTAAACTCATTCCCTTTTCGTAAGCTAAAGAAGAATTCGGCGCCCTGCTCCGCGTGATTTTTGATGCTTAGCTTTCCGCCATTCTGTTCAATAAACTCTTTGGAAAGACGCAGCCCTAAACCAGATCCTTTTTCATTTGCCGTTCCCGAAGTACTGAAAACTTCTTCAGTCATTAATATTTTCTGAATGGCTTCTTCGGCAATGCCAACTCCATAATCTTTTACAGATACCTGGATAAAATCTTCGCCATTTTCCTGACCGGATATCTCCACGAAGGTTCCCGGAAATGAAAACTTGATGGCGTTGCCTAGCAAATTGCGGATAATAAAGCTTACCTGATTAAAATCTCCTGTAATGCTCAAGTCTGCAGGAATGTTATTAATTAACGTGATATTTTTCTGGGATGCTATTTCGACCAATAATTCAAAATTACATTTTGCAAGAAAATTTAAATTCAGTTTTCGCGGTTCTGTTTGTCCGGAACTTAGCTGAGATTTTCCCCACTCATAAATATTGTTAATGGTTTCAATTGTTGAAGCTGTTGAGATGCTTAGATTGTTCAGAAGCATATCACGCTGCTGGCACTCTAATGTGTCTGATTTTAATAGCTGAATTAAATTATAATTGGCACTTAAAGGCGAACGTAAATCATGCCCAATAATAGAAAGCAATTTGTTTTTGGTGAGAATTACTTCGTCCAGTTCTTTTTTTCGTGAAGCGAGCTTTTTAACTAAAGAGCCTCGTTTAATGGTTAGAAATAACAATATGGCTATGATGCTGAAGCCTGATAAAAGTAAAATGGTATTGGTATTTAATATTTTTGGATTCTGTAAAAGTGCTAATGTTTGTAATGAAACGATAATTTTTATCATACAGGTTTCGTAAGGCGTTAATAACGGAAAGTTTCGGCTTGTATAGGTTTATTTTTTGTTCCTAATCAATATATCACTCTTAACGGCAATTCTGATTTATTAGTTACAAAGAAATTTTATAACGCTATGAAACATTTGTATAATTTTTAGATATGCGAATTTGATGAATTATTAATTCACGGTTTTATTTTAAAAAATAAGCAGTGAATCAACAACTTACCTTGCAAGGAAGAATGCCCCGAACAATTGAGTAATATTTTACTGATGGATTAAAAATCTTTGTTTAATAGTTTTTCCAGTTCCATAAAACTAACATTCATCTTAACCCGTCCCTGTTTGGCGTAAGAAATTTCACCAGTTTCTTCAGAAACTATAACAGCAACGGCATCACTCATTTCAGAAATACCAATTCCGGCTCTATGTCGCAGTCCAAATTGTGGCGGCAACTGATCGTTTTCTGTTAGCGGCAAAATACAACTTGCGACACGTATTTTATTGCCCGAAATAACTACAGCACCATCATGCAGCGGACTGTGTTTCTGGAAAATGCTTTCAAGCAATCGTTTGGAAATTCTGGATTCTAATACCTCGCCACTATTTTGATAATATTGTTCGTCAAAGTATTTAGCAAAAACCAATAAAGCGCCGGTGCGTGTTTTTTGCATGCTTTTACAAGCATCAATAATGGGTTTAATACGGATTAAGTTATTTTTTTCAATGTCCTTTCTTCCAAAAATAAATGACCACCAGGCTTTGTTCTTTTGAAGCGATGCATTTCTGCCGATCAAAAGTAAAAACCGCCGAATTTCTTGCTGGAAAACCACAATGAGCGCAA
>JBDTLL010000328.1:0-2783 GCA_039934815.1 Daejeonella sp.
ACGGCGCAAAATGTGAGTGATTGTACCGGAACATTAATCGATGCTAGATTTAATCGTTTAGAATTTTTCATCCCGAAAGAAATAAGTAAAGACAATATTCTGATTAGCGAAATACTTTTTAATCCCCGACCAGAGGGAGTGGATTTTGTGGAGATTTATAATAATTCTGAAAGCCCATTAGACTTACAAGAGCTTTATCTGGCGAATATTTCAAAAGATACAATTGCTAATAAAAAGCAAGTCAGCAAGAAACAATTCTTAATTAATCCACATCAATATCTAGTTTTAACTGTAGATCCTGAAAATATCAGGAAAGAATATTTTACCGAAAGTACTTCGGTATTTATAAAAATGGCTTCTTTACCTGCTTTTAATGATGATAAAGGAACCGTTGTTTTATTAAGTAAAAATAGAGTGATCGACCGGTTTGATTATTCCGAGAAGATGCATTTCCAATTAATAAAAGATCCGGAAGGCATTTCTTTAGAGAGATCTTCATTTTCAAGAGCGAGTAATGAACCGGGTAATTTCCGCTCGGCAACAGCCAGCTCCGGTTTTGCAACGCCCGGATATAAAAACTCACAAGCTGTTAATGAGATATCGTTTGAAGATGAATTTAAACTGCGTTCCAAAACGTTCTCTCCCGATAATGATGGATATGAAGATGAGCTGGAAATTTCTTACCGATTTCAGAATCCCGGATGGGTTGCGAATATTTCTGTTTACAATGAAAAAGGAGTATTAGTTAAAAAACTCCTGAACAATTTTACACTTTCATCTGATGGCATAGTCAACTGGGACGGCTTTGATGAGAATTCTAAAATTTCGCCGGTAGGAATCTATTTAATTTACGTGGATTTGTTTGATGCAGAAGGCAAAACTAAACGCTACAGGAAAACATGCGTTCTTGCTCAACAGTTGAACTAAAAATATTAATCGCCGCTATTGCCAATACTCATTGAGCAAAATTTTTACCTTTGGCTCTTTAACCAATTATATATGCCAGAAACGATTTTAGTTATCGGCTCTAACGGGCAGATTGGCACCGAACTGGTGGCAGAACTGCGTACAATTTACGGAGGCAGCAAGGTGATTGCCTGCGACATAAAAGAACCCGATTACGATACTTTAAATGCCGGCCCTTATGAGTTTGCTGATGTTTTAGATCAGCAAAATCTAAAAAATATATTTCAAAAGTATAAACCTACACAGGTTTATCTTTTGGCGGCTATGCTATCTGCGACAGGCGAAAAGTTTCCTAAAAAAGCATGGGAATTAAATATGGATGGTTTGTTCAATGTGCTTGATTTTGCCATTGAATACAAGGTGAGCAAAGTTTACTGGCCGAGTTCAATAGCGGTTTTCGGTCCGCATTCACCGCAAATCAACACGCCGCAATATTGCGTTATGGATCCGAACACGGTTTACGGTTTCAGTAAACTTGCCGGAGAGCGCTGGTGCGAATATTACTTTAATAAATATGGCTTGGATATCCGCAGCATTCGTTATCCGGGATTAATTGGCTGGAAAGCCGCCCCAGGTGGAGGAACTACAGATTATGCCGTTCATATATTCCACGAGGCATTGCAGAAAGGAAGTTATCAAAGCTTTTTATCGGCGCAGACCGCCTTGCCAATGATGTATATGAATGATGCCATCAGAGCAACTATTCAGTTGATGGACGCTCCGGCAAATCAGTTAACAATCCGGTCTAGTTATAACCTTGCGGGAATTAGTTTTACTCCTGAAATTTTAGCGAAAGAGATCATCAAGCATATTCCTGATTTTAAAATCAGTTATGTGGATACAGACCCGCGACAAAACATTGCGGACAGTTGGCCAAAATCAATTGACGACAGTCAGGCGCAAAAAGACTGGAACTGGAAAATTGAATACGACTTGGCAAAAATGACAGACGATATGCTGACGAATCTTAAAAATTCGCTAAAATCGGCGATTTAACATTTTTAAATTTACATTAGAAAAAACATACAGCCTGAAATATGGGAAGAGCATTTGAGTTCCGTAAAGAAAGAAAATTTAAGCGTTGGGCCAAAATGGCCGTTCAGTTTACCCGTTTGGGAAAAGAAATTGTAATGGCTGTAAAATCCGGCGGACCAAGTCCGGATACGAATTCCCGTTTGCGCACTGCTATGCAAAATGCAAAAGCGGTTAATATGCCAAAAGATCGTGTAGAAGCAGCGATAAAAAGAGCTTCTAACAAAGATGAAAGCAACTACGAAGAAATAGTTTACGAAGGTTACGCACAACATGGTGTTGCAATTTTAGTTGAAACGGCAACAGATAATACTAACAGAACCGTAGCCAATGTGCGCAGCTATTTCACTAAATGCGGCGGAAACTTGGGCAAAACCGGAGCTTTGGATTTCATTTTTAACCGTAAATCTGTCTTCAGGTTTGCTCCCGGAGAAATGGATCTGGAAGAACTGGAGTTTGAATTAATTGATGCCGGCCTGGAAGATTTATATGTGGAAGAAGATGCGGAAGGAAATGATGTTGGAGTAATTCATACTTCTTTTGAAGATTTCGGGAAGATGCAAAAAGCATTGGAAGAAAATGGCTTGGAAGTAATTAGCGCACAACTGGAAAGGGTTGCCATGTCTACAACAGAAGTGAGCGAAGAACAATCGGTTGACGTTTTGAAACTGATTGACAAGTTAGAAGAAGACGATGATGTGCAGGCAGTTTATCACAACATGGCCGAATAAAAAATCATGGGATTATTTACCTCCAGAAAGCAAAAGCAAGCCATTGAAATAAAA
>JBDTLL010000329.1:0-2782 GCA_039934815.1 Daejeonella sp.
TTTACAAGTTCCATTACGCCGTACGCATTTTCAACTTTAAAATCTCCGCTTCTGGTGCGGCGTAAAGCAGATAAATGAGCTCCGGAATTTAATGTTTTACCAAAATCATAAACTAAAGAACGAATATACGTTCCTTTGCTGCAAACTACTCTAAAATCAATTTCAGGCAATTCTACCCGTGTGATTTCAAACTCAGAAATAGTTACTTTCCTTGTTTTTACTTCAACCTGTTCGCCACGGCGAGCCTTGTGATACAACCTCTCTCCATCAACTTTTAAAGCCGAATGTGCCGGTGGAGCCTGATCAATTTCGCCCATAAAGTGAGCGCAGTTTGCTTTAATATTTTCTTCTGTCAGATGTTCTGTCGGGAAGGTTTCGTCAATTTCGGTTTCCAGATCGTAAGAAGGAGTGGTTGCGCCCAATGTCATGGTGCCGGTATATTCCTTTTCCTGCGCCTGAAAAGTATCTATTTGCTTGGTCATTTTACCGGTGCAAATAATCAGCAAACCGGTAGCAAGCGGATCTAAAGTTCCGGCATGACCAACCTTTAATTTAAGCGGTTTGAACGAATTTCTGATTTTGCCAACCACATCAAAACTGGTCCATTTGTAAGGTTTGTTAATTAACAAAACTTCGCCTGCAGCAAAATCAAATTCGGGATATTCTTTTTTAGTGATCGTATATTCTTCTTCGGTCATTATAGTACATTCAGGTCAATTCCGGCAAAATATAAAGCCAAAATTACGATACCTATCAAAATTCTGTACCATCCAAAAACGCGAAAACCGTGTTTATTTAAAAACTTGATGAATGATTTTATAGCAATGATTGATACAATAAAAGCAACAACATTGCCTATCAGCAGAAATTTTATGTTTTCTGCGTTTAGCAATTCGTAACCTTTTAATAACTTATAACCGGTTGCTGCGCACATGGTTGGTACAGCCAGAAAGAATGAAAACTCTGCGGCTTCCTTGCGGGATAATTTTTGTTGCATACCACCAATAATAGTGGCTGCACTTCGGCTTAAGCCCGGAAATACAACAGCTAATACCTGGAACAAACCGATATTAAAAGCTACTTTATTTGTAACCTGACTTTCTGATTCAATTTTTGATTTGTTGAAAAGCTTATCAATGAAAAGCAACACAATCCCGCCAAGTAATAATACAACGGCAATAAAAATTGGATTGCCTAAGGTGTTGTCAATGAAATCACTTAATAAAAAACCGAAAATCAATGCGGGAATTACGGCGATTAATAATTTGAGATAAAAATCCCAGTGCGTAAGCGGGAAGAACTTTTTCCAATAAACAACAACAACAGCCATGATGGCTCCAAGTTGAATGGCTACTTCAAAAAGTTTTACAAATTCATCTTTTCCAATTCCCATTATTGCGCTTGCAATAACCATATGTCCCGTAGATGAAACAGGTAAAAATTCAGTCAGGCCTTCAATGATGGCCAGAATGATCGCTTCAAAAATATTCATTAGTTGTTTTTAGCCGGCTTTTTTAATATGGCGATAAAGCCTACAGCAAAACCCGCAAGCACAACAATAGGTGCCAGAACTGTTTTGCGGAAATCGTAAATGTCAGATTCTCCAATCATCAGAATAAATCCTAAGACTACAACAGCTATACTTATTAATAACCAACGATAATTTACTTTACTGAAAACGAAATGTTCTGTAGGGTTTTCAGTATTCGGGATATTTTTTTGTGCCATTATCTATATAAATCGTAAATTTTTAATCTTAAGAATTTGCTTACCGCGAAGTAAGTGCTTAAACCGGAAATCAAAATTCCAATGCCAATAACTCCGGCAAAGACAAGTCCAAACTCGAACCAGTTTCTTAGAATTACCATTTCCGGAACTTGCTTTTGAGCCAGATATAATATTCCAAGAAGCAATATGATTGCGATTAGGCCGGCTAATAAACCATGCATAATTCCGTAGGTCATAAAAGGCTTGCGAATGAAATTCCGGGTTGCGCCAACCAACTGCATACTTTTGATCAGGAAACGTTGAGAGTAAATTGCCAGACGAATTGTATTGTTAATTAAAGCAATAGCGATAATTAAAAGAATTCCGGCGAAAGCCAAAAGAACCAAACCAATGCCGCGAATATTTTGATTAACCATATCAATCAGAGATTTCTGATAGATCACTTCCTTAATTAATGGGTTTTTGTTAAGCTGCTTTGTAAACGTATCTATACTTTCTGAATTTGCATAATCAGCTTTCAGGTAAACATCTATTGACGAAAGAAGCGGATTGTAACCTAAAAATTCAACAAAATCCTCACCCAGATCTTTGGTTAAATTTCGTGCTGCAAGTTCCTTACTCACATATTGGGTTTTTAAAACATACGGATTCGAGTCTATTTGTTTCTGAAGTGCCAAAACATCAACTTCTTTGGCGCCATCATTTACAATTATATTCAGTACAATATTCTCCTTAACATAGTTTGACAGGTTTTTTGCGTGAACCACAATTAAACCCAATAAACCCGTCATCAATAAAACCAGCGCAATACTGATCACTGTTGAAATGTAAATTGTTTTGGTTTTTTTTGAGGAGGTACTGGTCTCGAATTCTTCCATATATATTCTAATGAACTGCGAAAATAAAGATTTCAGTCTACAAACGTAAATAATAAAGGATTAAGTGTAGAATAAAGCATGTTAAAGTTTTGTTAATTGAACAAAATCAAAATTCAGCAGCCAATCTATCCGCAGATTCAAAAAACGGTTTGATTTTAGTATTTTCGCAACTTATC
>JBDTLL010000330.1:0-2771 GCA_039934815.1 Daejeonella sp.
AGAATGCGCTTTACCGAAAAGCCTGGAGTAAATTTGATCAGCATTTCTGGTGATGATGGAAAGCTTCCCTTGAACTCAGCAAAAAATACGGTTAGTGCCAGTGTTCAATACTTTCTGGAACACATAAACCGACCGGATATTGGCGTGGAAATCGAACTTCATAAAAAAATGCCCATTGGCAGTGGTCTGGGTTCCAGTTCGGCAAGTACCGTTGCAGGTTTGTTTGCAATTAACCAGCTGATGGGAAATTTACTGAGTGCTAAAGAGTTGGTCCCTTTTGCTATGAAAGGCGAGGAGCTGGCTTGTGGATTCGGTCATGCCGATAACGTGGCGCCGGCTTTATTGGGAGGGTTTGTGTTGGTTCGAAGTTATGAACCACTTGATCTGATCTCCTTGCCTTATCCCGCTGATTTATTTGCCGCAATTGTTTATCCCGAGGTAAACGTGCCCACAAAAGATGCCCGGCAAATGATCAGGTCTAAAATATCTTTACAGGATACAGTTTTGCAGCTAGGAAATGTGGCAGGATTGGTTAGCGGACTTTTTTTAAACGATTATGATCTGATTGGCAGAAGTATGCAGGACGTGTTGGTAGAACCTATTCGTTCTGTTTTAATCCCAGACTTTTATTTTCTCCGCGATTTGGCTATGCAAAATGGCGCTATTGGTTTTGGAATTTCCGGATCTGGTCCATCAGTTTTTGCATTGGTAAAAAATGAAGAAACAGGAAAGAATATAAATGCTGCTCTAAAAAAGCATCTCTCGTCAATCAGCATTAATTGCAAAACTTACCTTTCTGCGGTAAACAACGCAGGACCAAAAATTCTTTAAAATTAACTCATGGAATTTTATAGTACGAACAATAAAAATTTGCGGATATCTTTTCAGGAAGCTGTTTTCAATAGCCTTCCGGCGGATAATGGATTATACATGCCATTAGTTATACCTAAGCTCAGAACCGAATTTGTTGATTCTATTGAGGAGTATTCTTTCCGGGAAATTGCATTTGAAATTGCTTCAACTTTTTTAGCTGATGAAATTCCGGCGATAGAATTGAAACTAATAATTGATGAGGTGATCAGTTTTCCGGCACCCTTAGTGAAGCTTGAAGAAGATATTTTCATTCTCGAATTATTCCATGGCCCGTCTATGGCGTTTAAAGATTTCGGAGCACGTTTTATGAGCCGGATCATGTCGAGGTATCTTAAAAAAGAGGATAAAAAATTAAATGTTTTGGTTGCCACTTCGGGCGATACCGGGGGAGCCGTGGCTCTGGGATTTAAGGGAGTAGAAAATACAGCCGTAACTATTTTATTCCCGAAAGGGAAAGTGAGTCCGGTGCAGGAGTTACAATTAACCGGAAACGGCCAGAACATAATTGCGATTGAAATTGACGGCACTTTTGATGATTGCCAGGCACTGGTAAAACAGGCGTTCTTAGACCCGGAATTGAATGAAAAATTCCGGCTTACTTCTGCAAATTCCATCAATATTGCCAGGCTGATTCCTCAGATATTCTATTATTTTCAGGCGTTTGCAGAATTAAAAAAGCTTGGTAAAAATGATCTGGTGTTTTCAGTTCCAAGCGGCAATTTTGGTAATCTGGCAGCGGGCTTATTTGCTCAAAAAATGGGTTTGCCTGTAAAGCAATTTATCGCTGCCACCAATGTAAATGATACAGTTCCTGTTTATTTATCCGGCGGCAAATTTCTTCCTAAACCATCCGTGCAAACGTATTCAAACGCTATGGATGTAGGGAATCCAAGTAATTGGGTTCGAATAATGGATTTGTTTAACGGAGATTTTGAGAAATTGAAGAAGAAACTTTCTGCTTTTAGTTTTACAGATGAGCAAACTCTCAAAGCGATAAACGATGTTTTTCAAAAAGACAATTATATCGTTTGTCCGCATACTGCAATTGCCTGGCTTGCTGCTAAAAATTTCCAAAAAGATAATCCTGGAACTCACAATACAATCGTTTGCTTGTCAACGGCTCATCCCTGCAAATTCCCTGAAGTTTTTCCGGAAGAAATTCGACAAAGTATCGACGAACCGGACCAGTTGAAAACGCTGAATTCAAACGATCAGTCGAAAATTTCGATGGATAATGAGTTTAAAACCTTGAAAAATTATTTGCTAAGCAGGTCAAATTAGAATATTGCTTCCGCGATTTTTTTCGTCGGACCGGGGTTGCTCATGGTGTAAAAATGCAAAACCGGCGCTCCCTGTTTCATCAACTCGCGGCACTGCTGAATCATCCATTCAATTCCTGCCTCTTTTACCTGAGCTTCAGATTTGCAATTTGTTATTAAATCGCTTAAGTCTTCTGGAATATCAATATGAAAAAGTTTGGGTAAACTGATGAGTTGCTTGCTTGAAGTTATGGGCTTTAAACCTGGAATAATCGGGACATTAATATCGTTCTCACGACAAAGTTTAACAAATTCGCAATACTTAGAATTATCAAAAAACATTTGGGTTACGATAAATTCTGCGCCCATTTCGACTTTCTTTTTCAGCCATTTAAAATCTGATTTTAAGTTGGGCGATTCGAAATGTTTCTCCGGATATCCGGCAATGCCGATGCAAAAATTGGTGCTGAATGATGTGTCGTGATCTTCATGTAAATAAACACCTTGATTCATATTATTTACCTGGTCGAGAAGATCGCTGGCATAACTATGGCCGCCGGGAGTTGGTATGAAAGAATTATCCGCTTTGCGGGCATCGCCACGTAAAACCAGAACGTTGTCAATCCCAAGAAACTGAAG
>JBDTLL010000331.1:0-2753 GCA_039934815.1 Daejeonella sp.
TTTATATTTGGAGAGGTTCGTGACGAGACACGCCACAGCCCACATACCAACCGTTAGGCGTCATATTAAAGCGCCTTACACAACAAACGTAATCATATTCATATTCTTGCAGAAAAAGCTACCATGAACGCAAATGTATAAAAGCATCTTAGAGAAGAACAGCTATTTGTTCAAAACTTTCCTGGTTTCATTCGCTTTATGCTTGATGCAAGCTTCTGTTTATGCTCAGAATAAAGGCAGTATTAGCGGCACCATTGTTCAAAAAAACACCCAGGAAACGCTTCCAGGAGCAACCATTCTCCTCGAAGGCACTGACTTAGGAACGGCTTCTGATTCAGATGGAAGGTTTAGAATTATGAATATCCCGGTCAAGACATACAATCTCGTCATTAGTTCTACCGGTTTTAAAAAAATTACACTTTATAATATTGTTGTAACGAGTGGCAATGAAAATGCATTCACCATTGAGCTCGAAGAGGAAGCAGCCGTCTTGGAAGAAGTAATCGTGACGGGTGATCAACAACGAAGTGTTAGAGCAGCTTCCTTAGAAACACCTCTTAGTGTTCAACGATTAACCACAGAAGAAATAAGAAGTAATCCCGGTGGCAGTTTTGACATCAGTAAAGTAATTCAAACATTGCCTGGTGTAGGCGGTGGTCAAGGAGGCGGTACATTTCGTAATGACATCATTATTCGTGGTGGTGCGCCGAACGAAAATGTTTTTTATCTAGATGGAATAGAAATTCCCGTAATTAATCATTTTCAAACACAAGGAGGAGGTGGTGGGCCACAAGGAATTTTAAATGTATTTTTTATTGAGGACGTCAAACTAAGCTCTTCCGCTTTTGACGCACGATATGATAATGCCCTGAGCAGTGTATTTCAGTTCAAACAAAAAGTGGGTAACGTAAATAAATTTCAGGGGAACATCCGTGCCAGTATTCTAGAATCTGCGATCACTTTAGAAGGACCATTATCCAAAAGTAAAAAAACGAGTTTTTTGCTGTCTGCCCGAAAATCCTATTTCGGTTTATTATCCAATGCAGTTAATGCACCCTATCTCCCAGATTTCTGGGATTTTCAAACCAAAATTACCCATAAAATAAATGATAAAACCACCCTTAATCTTATCGGTATTGGTGCCATTGACGATTTTAGTTTTGTTGCCAGAAAAGGTTTAACACCCGAACAATTGTTTTCTTTGAATAATGCGGCAAGCATACAACAATGGAATTACACAGCAGGGGTTTCCCTTAAAAGAAGCCTCTCCAACGGTTTTTGGAATTTGGCTTTGAGCCGAACAAGGTTTAATAACAATCTTCAAAAATTTGAAGACAATGAAAACCGATCAGCAGCCAATCAAACGTTGGATTTTGTAAGTGATGAAACAGAAACAAAACTAAGGTTTGATATGAATAAATTTAAAAATGGCTGGAAATTAGCTTATGGAGCCTCTGCTCAACTGGCAGAGTTCGATAATACTACATTTGCCGTTATCCAAAAAGAGGTAAGGAATTCAAATAACGATATTATACAACCGGGAATAAATCAAAACTTTTCAAGTCCTTTAAATCCTTTTGTACGCCTTGGAGCTTTTGTGCAAGTAGGTAAAAGTGTGATGAATAATAGGCTTGGCATAAGTGGCGGCATTCGTACCGATATGAATACATTTACAACAGAGGGTATGAATGGTTTACAAACCTTATCACCAAGAATTTCTTTTAGCTATGTCTTGGCAGATAAGTGGACAGCAAATGCATCTACTGGTATCTATTATAAATTGCCAGTCTATTCCATTTTAGGCTATGCTGATAACAATAATGAGCTAGTTAATCGAAATGCAAACTATACCCGGTCGACACATTATACCACGGGCTTTGAATTTTTGCCCAATGATGGATTACGTTTTACCGTGGAAGGATTTTATAAGCAGTATGGCAATGTAGCAGTATCTGCACGAGATGGAATTTCGTTGGCTAATCTCGGAACTGATTTTACCGCGTTGGGCAACGAAGCAGTAATTACAAATGGCAAAGGACAAACCTACGGGATAGAATTCTTTGCGCAAAAAAAATTAACAGACAAATTCTTTGGCATTCTTTCTTATACCTACTACCGCAGTTTATTTAGTGGGGCTGACGACAAATTGGTGGCTAGTAGCTGGGATAACAGACATTTATTATCTGTAACCTGGGGATATAAGTTTCCAAGAAACTGGGAATTGGGTTTAAAATTCCGTTATCAAGGCGGTGCTCCTGTAACCCCTTTTGATGAAACAGCTTCCCGATTAAATTTCGCAAGTCAAGGAAGAGGCACTTTAGATTTTATGCAACTAAATACACAACGCTTGCGAGCCTTTAACAGCAGTGATATAAGAATAGATAAAAAGATAAACCTGAAAAAAATCACCATCGATTTGTTCTTGGATGTTACCAATTGGTATCTGGCAAAAAATGAAACAGCAGAACAATATACCTGGAAAAGAACAGCCGATAATAGTACTTTTGAAACTACCGATGGCCAGCCCATTAAAGCTGACGGGAGCAATGCTATACCAACCAGAATAATTGATGATGCTGTAAACGTGATTCCTACGCTGGGTGTAATAATATTTTTTTAAAGTTTTAATAAATAGGGCAAATAGTGCGAATAGAAATACGAACGCCTAACAGCACCTACAAAAAATTGGCGGCTCAGTGGTTAAATGAAGCTTTGTGTCCCGAGAATCGGGATTTTGTGGTTGCTAACAGTTT
>JBDTLL010000332.1:0-2751 GCA_039934815.1 Daejeonella sp.
GGCACTATTGAAGTTCGTGCGAAACGACCTTACCGCATTTTAGATCCCGGACATTATGATACAGACGAATTAATTTTTATCGAAAGCTGCGAAATTTGCGCAATAAAAGATCCTATGCCCGCTGATGGTCCCTGCATTTTTACCGGGAAAACAGCTATTTATTACGGTGATGATTTTTTTGATGACGGGAAAGGTCATACTTTATTTGCCAATCAACCGCTGGCTGTATGTGATAAAACAGCTTCCGCTTTAAGCGAATTAAAACGTAAGGATATTTTTATTTCGGGAGCCACCAACTTTTATGATGGCGGCGGTTGCTGCTGATCTGCAAATATGTTGACCATCAATTGACGTAATCCATACTTTAAAAAAACTTAAAGACTTATCTTTGCGCTTTAAAACCTTAGCCAAATTATTGAAATTAGTTGGCTGTCGCGATGATTTGATAGTATAATGAGTAAAAAAGGAAGAATTCTGGTGGCCATGAGTGGCGGTGTGGATAGTTCGGTTGCGGCAGTAATGTTGCACGAACAGGGCTACGAAGTAATTGGGCTTACCATGAAAACCTGGGATTATGCTTCTTCTGGTGGTTCGTCCAAAGAAACAGGCTGTTGCAGTCTGGATAGTATCAATGATGCCCGGGCTTTAGCCGTTGGCTATGGCTTTCCTCATTATATTTTAGACATTCGCGATGAGTTTGGAGATTTTGTGATCGACAACTTTGTAGATGAATATTTAGCTGGAAGAACTCCAAATCCGTGTGTACTTTGCAATACGCACATTAAATGGGAAGCTCTTTTAAAACGTGCAAATAAACTCGATTGTGAATTTATTGCAACCGGGCACTATGCAAACATCCGCTTACAGGACAGCGGGCGTTATGTAATTTCAAAAGGAAAAGACGAGCATAAAGATCAATCTTATGTTCTATGGGGAGTTTCTCAGGAAAATCTTGCACGCACTCAATTTCCTTTGGGAAGTTTCGCAAAATCAGAAATTCGACAAATGGCAAAAGATATGGGACAGTTGGAACTGGCCAATAAATCTGAAAGCTATGAGATTTGTTTTGTACCCGATAACGATTACAGAGCGTTTTTACGGAATAAAGTAGAAGATCTGGACGAGCGCATCGGTCCCGGGAACTTTATGCTGAGCAACGGAACGGTTGTCGGAAAACATCTGGGTTACCCGTATTATACCATCGGGCAACGCAAAGGTCTGGGAATCGCATTAGGTCATCCAATGTATGTAACGCGAATTATGCCAGAAAGCAATACAGTGATGCTGGGAACGGAAGATGAACTTGAAAAATCGCAAGCTTTGGTGAGGAATATTAATTTGGTTAAGTATGAAAATATTAACCAACCCTTAGAAGCTGTTACTAAAATCAGGTATAAAGATGCTGGCGCCTTAAGTACATTGCAACAAAATGGCGATTTTATAAATGTTAATTTTCATCATGCCGTATCCGGAATTGCACCCGGACAGTCTGCTGTTTTCTATGAAGGGAACGATTTATTAGGCGGTGGTTTTTTAGTGTAATACAAATATTTTATAGCGAAACTGCAGTAAGGTTTAGTCGAAACTTTACCCGAAAATAAACTAAACCCGGTTATTAAACCGGGTTTTGAATTTTAAAAAAATTACTATAAATAGCTGTAAATAAATAGGAAATACAGTTTTTTATATATTATGTTTACAGATGTAACGAGGTTTGATATTTGGGTTTACCTTTTATAATACCTTTATTTGCAAAAAAATCCCCGTATTTAATGGCGAAAAATCTACTTATTGTCGAGTCACCGGCCAAGGCCAAAACAATCGAAGGTTACCTTGGAAAGGATTTCCTTGTGAAGTCCAGCTATGGTCATATCCGGGATTTGGCAAAGACTGAAGACGCCATTGATGTGAACAATAATTTCGCCCAGCGTTATGAAGTTCCGGCGGATAAAAAAGCGATTGTAAGTGAGCTGAAGAAGCTTGCTAAAGAGGCCGAAATGGTTTGGTTAGCCTCGGATGAGGACCGGGAGGGAGAAGCTATTTCATGGCATTTGTTTGAAACTCTGGGATTAAAAGAAAGCACAACCAAGCGCATTGTTTTTCACGAAATTACCAAGCCAGCTATTTTAAAGGCTATTGATTCGCCAAGAAAGATCGATTATAATTTAGTTAACGCACAGCAAGCCAGACGAGTTTTGGACCGTTTGGTGGGTTTTGAACTTTCGCCTGTTTTATGGAAAAAGGTGAAGCCATCGTTATCTGCCGGCAGAGTGCAATCTGTTGCCGTACGTTTAATTGTAGATCGCGAACGCGAGATCAATAAGTTTAATGCGGTTGCGGCATTCAGAGTTGTTGCCATATTTTCTACCGAAAATCAGAAAGAGCTTTTCAGAGCAGAATTGCCGGAGAGATTTGAAACTTCAGCGGAAGCGGAAAATTTCTTAAAAGCTTGCGCTGACGCGAATTTCAAAATCCGAAGCCTGGATACTCGTCCAACAAAACGTAATCCGGCTGCTCCATTTACTACTTCTACCCTACAGCAAGAAGCCAGCAGAAAACTTGGTTTTTCGGTTGCCAGAACCATGTCTGTTGCGCAGAAATTATATGAGCACGGAAAGATCACATATATGCGTACTGATTCCGTTAACTTATCAGATACCGCTTTAAACGCAGCTGCCGCTGAGATCAACTCGGCATACGGTCAAAAATATCATCAATTAAGAAAATATAGAACCAAATCTGCCGGTGCTC
>JBDTLL010000333.1:0-2743 GCA_039934815.1 Daejeonella sp.
CGGGCAAAATGATGGAAAAATACAATGTCTTAAACCTGGATCTGGATGCCGGCGGTGGGGAATATCCTTCGCAGGATGGTTTTGGTTGGACAAATGGAGTTTATTTGAAGATGAAAAAATCCTATAGCTAAATTAGTGTTGTTTTTGGTCTATAGAACCAAACTTGAAATTCCGGTTTAACCTGGGCACATCATCCGTCAGAACCCATAGAAGTTAAAGATGCTACCGGCGCAGAAGATGCTTTCTGGGCGGGATTCATCACTAAGTATTTAAAGAATGAAGACTTAGATTCTCGCGTTAAAAATGGAATTTCTACTGCCGGAAAAAGATTAACCGGTCGGCTTTAAAAAAATGATTTGATAAATTGAGTTTTTGGCCCTTGTTCAAGAGTCGTTTTTGAAGAGAAGTGTTATATTTACACTCACCTTCAAATAAATATGAGATCACGTTTACTACTAACTATATCGCTTTTTCTTATTTCTCTTAATATAAAAGCCCAATTAATAAGTCTTTCTCCTCAATTTCCCTCAGAAACCAGTTCTATAACTTTAACCTACGATGCTTCAAAAGGCAGCGGAGGACTGAATAATTATACCGGAGATATTTACATCCACACCGGAGTAATTACTGATAAAAGTACGTCTGCTTCCGATTGGAAATATGTAAAACATCCCTGGGCAACCGTTTTTGCAGATATTAAGATGACCTCGAAAGGGAATAATCTGTACGAGATCGTGATCAACAATCCACGAACTTATTATGGAGTGCCGGCGGGCGAAAAGATCTTAAAACTGGCAATGGTATTTAGAAATGCCGACGGCAGTAAAGAAGGGAAGAATGCCGATAACAGTGATATTTACGCAGATTTATATCCCGCAAATACCTTGGCTGTAAAGTTTACGGCTCCCGTTTTCGAGCCTAAATTTAATCCTGTAGTTACACAGATCACAAAATCTGTTGGCGAAAGTTTAGCGGTAAGCGCTTCTGCTTCTGCCAATTCCAATTTAACGCTCAGCTTAAATGGTGTAAATTTTGCTTCTTCCAGTTCAGCAATGACGGTTAATGGAAACGCTATGATCACTTCAGCGGGGAAACAGGTTGTAAAAATTACTGCTAATGACGGCACCGCCACAGTTACTGATTCATTTACGTTTGTGGTAAATTCAGCGGTTGTTAGTTCTGAACTTCCGGCGGGAGCGAAGGATGGAGTAACCTATATCAATAACGGAACTTCCGTAATCTTCAATTTATTTGCGCCGCTAAAAAGCAATGTGTATGTAATTGGTGATTTTAATAACTGGCAGCCGGATGCGGCCAGCTTTATGAAAAATACGCCTGATGGCAAAAGATGGTGGGTGCAAATTGACAACCTGACTCCGGGAACTGAATATGCCTATCAATATCTGGTGGACGGCACCTTAAGAATTGCTGATCCGTATTGCGAGAAGGTTTTAGATCCCTTTAACGATCAGTATTTAACAACTTTTCCCGGTTTAAAAGCTTATCCAACGGGTAAAACAAACGGAATTGTGAGTGTTTTGCAAAGTAACGCTCCGGCATATACCTGGAAAACCACAGATTTTGCAAGACCTAAAAAGACAGATCTGGTAATTTATGAACTGCACCTGCGTGATTTTTTAGCAGCTCACAATTACCAGACATTGATCGATACGTTGGGTTATTTACAAAATCTTGGAATCAACGCCATTGAAATGATGCCCGTAAATGAGTTTGAAGGAAATGAAAGCTGGGGTTATAATCCTTCATTTTATTTTGCTCCCGATAAATATTACGGTCCGAAAAATGAACTGAAAGCTTTTATTGATGAGGCGCACAAACGCGGAATGTCTGTAATTCTGGATATGGTTTTAAACCATTCATTCGGACAATCGCCCATGGTTCAGCTATATTTTGATAACGCAACCGGAAAACCAAGTCTGAACAGTCCCTGGTTTAACCGCGACGCCACGCACCCCTATAATGTGGGATATGATTTTAATCACGAAAGTGCAGAAACGAAATATTTCTCTAAAAAGGTGATGCAGTTCTGGCTGGAAGAATATAAAGTAGATGGTTACCGCTTTGACCTTTCTAAAGGATTTACGCAAAAAAATAATCCCAACAATGTTTCTGCATGGGGAGCCTATGATCAAAGTCGCATTGACATCTGGAAAGATTATTATGATTACATCAAATCTGTAGATGACGGCGCTTTGGTAATTCTGGAACATTTCGCCGATAATTCTGAAGAAAAAGTGCTTTCTGATTACGGCATGATGCTTTGGGGCAATTTGAATAACGCCTACAACGAAGCTTCAATGGGATATATTCCAAACTCAAATTTCTCGGGCGGAATATACAAAGAGCGGGGATGGACCAACCCGAACCTGGTTACCTATATGGAAAGCCATGATGAGGAGCGTTTGATGTTTAAAAATCTTCAGTACGGAAATGCTGCCGGAAATTATTCTGTAAAAGATTTACCTACTGCTTTAAAACGGCAGGAATTGGTTGCTGCGTTTTTCCTGACACTTCCCGGTCCGAAAATGATCTGGCAGTTTGGAGAAAGAGGATATGATTATTCGATTAATTACCCTTCCGGGACGAGCAACGACCGTTTGTCTAATAAGCCGCCGCATTGGGAATACATGAATGAACCTAACCGCAAAAAACTGTACGACGTTTATTCTAAACTGATCAAATTACGTACGGAGCAGGATGTATTTGAAACCAGCAATTTCAG
>JBDTLL010000334.1:0-2740 GCA_039934815.1 Daejeonella sp.
TATTATGAAATCACTCAAGATACTCGCGATAGCTACTTCCGTTCTATTTTTAAGCAGTTGTGAAACACTTAATCAAGCCGGACAGGTTTTAAATCAGGCCGGATTTGGAAACCCAACTTCTGCAGAAATTAGTTCCGGTTTAAAGCAGGCTTTAGAATTTGGAACGAATTATAGCTCTGATAGACTTTCTGCAAAAGATGGTTATTTTGGAAATTTGGCGGTGAAAATTTTATTCCCGGAGGAAGCTCAAAAAGTGGAACGCACCATGCGTACTTTGGGCTTAAACTCTTTAGCAGATAATGTAATTCTAAGTATAAACCGTGCTGCAGAAGATGCAGCTCAGGAAGCAAAACCAATTTTTATTTCTGCTATTAAACAAATGAGCATTGCTGATGCGACAAATATTTTATTGGGCCGACAGGACGATGCCGCAACGGAATATTTTAAACGCGTAACCAGCGATCAGTTGCGTGGCAAATTTCAGCCTATTATTGAGTCGAGCTTGAATAAAGTTGGCGCTACGCGTTACTGGTCTGACATTATTAACCGATACAATCAAATTCCATTGGTAGGTCGTGTAAATCCCGATTTAAAGGCTTATGTAACTCAAAAAGCGATAGACGGATTGTTTATTGAAATTGCAAAAGAAGAGCTGAAGATCAGGAATAATGTGTCGGCTAGAAACACATCGTTATTACAAAAAGTGTTCGCGTATGCGGATCAAAATCGAAACAATTAAGAATCTCAGGAATCAAAATTTATAAATTAAATGTCCTTCTTTTTTAGAGGGACATTTTTTTGTTAAAGTATTCCAGAATCAGAATCCAAAATAATTTCATGATATTTAAACAGAAAATCTCTTACCATGAAAATATTCAAAATATTTTGCACCTTATTAATAATGTCTATACCTACGTTTTTGTCTGCACAGGATTGGGCAAATTTGAATCGCTATCGCGAAGAAAATCTCAAACTAAATACTTCTGACAGCACCCAAACCCGGATCGTATTTTTTGGAAATTCTATAACCGAAGGCTGGCCAAAATTATCCCCAGCTTTTTTTCAGAATGAAACTTACATCAATCGCGGTATTGGCGGACAAACAACACCGCAGTTTTTAGTGCGCTTTCGTGCCGATGTAATCAATTTAAAACCAAAAGTCGTGTTGATTTTAGGCGGAACAAATGATATTGCGGGCAATACCGGACCATCAACCCTGGAAATGATTGCTGACAATTTATTTTCTATGGCCGAAATTGCGAAGGCAAACGATATACAAGTTGTTTTATGTTCGGTGCTTCCGGTATTTGATTATTCCTGGAAACCGGGATTAGAACCTGCTAATAAAATAATTCAACTCAATAAAATGATTAAGAATTATGCCGATTCTCATGGTATAGTTTATCTGGACTATTTTACGGCAACCGTTGATGAGCGAAATGGGATGAAGAAAATTTACTCAGAAGATGGCGTTCATCCAAATGCGGCGGGCTATAAAGTAATGGAACCACTCGCTCAAAAAGCTATCGCGGAAGCGTTGAAGAAAAAGGATTAAAGAGTAAGGATTAAAGAGTAAAGATTAAGGAGCAAAGAAGTAGGATGAAACAAAAAGAGCCGGATTAAAACCCGGCTCTAATAATTAAAAGCATTATAACTATTTTTTGCTGGTCGCCCAGGCATTCATTTTCCGTTCTAAAATTTCTAAGGGCATACAACCATCTTTCAAAACCTCATCATGGAAATCTGACAATTTGAATTTAGACCCCAGATCTTTTTTGTATTTCTCTCTAAGTTCCCTGATTTTTAAAGCACCGGTTTTATATGATAAGGCCTGACCTGGAATTGCCATATAGCGTTCAATTTCCGCGGTGGCTCCGTCTTCAGAAATAGCCTCATTATCCATCATATATTTTATGGCTTCTTCGCGGCTCATATTTTTTGTGTGCATGGCAACATCCACAACTAAACGAATTGCACGGTGCATTTCGTCGCCTAAAGCACCCATATATTGATAGGGATCAGTGTATAAGCCTAATTCTTTTCCTAAAGATTCACAATACAAAGCCCAACCTTCGCCGTAAGCACCATACCAGCTAAACCGACGGAATTTGGGAAGACTCTCATTTTCCTGTTGTAAAGAAATCTGGTAATGATGGCCCGGAATTGCTTCGTGTAAAAACAAAGATTCCATACCGGAGGTGATATTAAATTTAGTTGCGTCTAAAATAGGAACGTAAAATATTCCAGGTCTGGAACCGTCCGGCGAACCCTGGTTATATTCTGCACTCGCCGATGCGGCTCTGAAAGCTTCTGTCTGGCGGATCTCAAATTTACTTTTTGGCACTTTACCAAACATCTTTTCCAGATTTGGTTCCATTTTTTCATGAATTTTTCTGAAAGCATTCAAAACTTCTTCCGGTGTTTTATAAGGCATAAACTTCGGATCATTTTTCATGTAAGTGAAAAATTCAGTTAACGTTCCTTTAAAACCAGTCTGAGCTTTCACTTTTTCCATTTCAGATTTTATTCGCGTTACTTCCGATAATCCGGTTTGGTAAATTTCTTCAGGCGTTTTATCCGTGGTTGTCCAAAACTTTACATAATATTTATACATTTCATCACCACCCGGAACTGCCGAAATCCCTGTTGATGTTCTCGCTTTGGGCAAATATTCGTTCTTTAAAAACTCTGCCATCTTTTTATACGATGGCGTTAATTCTGTTAAGATAGCCTGGCGGTA
>JBDTLL010000335.1:0-2729 GCA_039934815.1 Daejeonella sp.
GAAGGAAAAGGATTTTGCTTCGATAATGAACTCGACCGCCATAAAGTACATCTGAATCATTTTTCTGTATGCAATTCATTGGTCAATAACGGGCAGTATTTAGAATTTATGGAAAGCGGTGCTTACACCGATTTTAAGTACTGGCATGCCGAGGGTTTGGATTGGGTAAAAACAAATCAGATTGAAGCACCCATGTACTGGCATAAAATTGATGGCGAATGGTTTAATTACACCCTTTCGGGATTACAAAAAGTAGATCCGGATCAACCTGTTTGCCATATTTCTTATTATGAAGCTTACGCCTATGCATCCTGGAAAGGAATGCGCTTGCTAACAGAAGCAGAATGGGAAATTGCCGCCGCTGATTTTAACTGGGGGAAACGTTGGGAATGGACAGAAAGTGCCTACCTGCCCTATCCCGGATTTAAAAAAGCTGAAGGTGCTATAGGAGAATATAACGGCAAATTTATGGTTAGCCAGATGGTTTTAAGAGGCGGATCTGAAGTTACATCGCCGGGACATAGCCGCATAACATATCGTAATTTTTTTCAACCCGAGTTGCGCTGGCAATATACCGGCATCAGACTCGCTAAATAATTTTTATGACCAATATACAGGCCGCAGAAAGTCAGATCAAAGAAGAAATAAACCTTAGGGAGACCTTTCTGGCAGATGTGCTACGAGGACTAGCAACAGAACCTAAATGTCTGGATTCTAAATATTTTTATGATGCCAAAGGCGACAAATTGTTTCAGCAAATCATGCATTCGCCGGAATATTACCCGACCGATTGTGAGCTCGAAATATTATCCCAACAAACAGAGGAACTCATAGCACAGTTTGTTAATAACGGTCATGGATTTGACCTGGTAGAACTTGGTGCCGGCGATGCGTTGAAATCATCATTCCTCCTAAAGAAGCTGGTTGAAAAAAATATAAATTTTACGTATTACCCTATTGACATTTCCGAAAATGTGATCAATAATCTGCATCAAAATCTGCCTTTAACCATTCCGGGATTACCAATTCATGGCCTGAACGGCGAATATTTTAAAATGCTTCAGAGGTCAAATGAACTCTCAACCCGGAAAAAAGTTGTCTTATTTTTGGGTTCAAATATTGGTAACATGTTTCCTAAGGTGGCCGACAAGTTTTGTAAAACCTTACGGGAAAATCTTTCTCCGGGAGATATGTTGTTAATTGGCGTTGATCTGCAAAAAGATCCGGATACGATTCTGGCAGCATATAATGATGCGCAGGGTTTTACCCGCGATTTCAACCTGAATCTTTTGGAAAGAATGAACCGGGAGCTTGGCGCTGACTTTGTAATTGAGAATTTTAAGCATTATCCCACGTATGATCCGGGAACCGGCTCCTGCAAAAGTTTCCTGGTAAGTAAAAAAGAACAGACGGTTAAGATAGAAGACGCGGAAATACATTTTGCTGAAAACGAATGTATCCACATGGAAATTTCACAGAAATATCGCTTAAGCGAAATTGATCATTTGGCAAAAAGCACCGGATTTAAACCTGTTCACTACTTTTTTGATTCTAAAAAATGGTTTGTAGATGCTATCTGGCGTGTAGAATAATTTATTAAAAATTAAAAAACCCGCTTCATTTATGAGCGGGTTCTTTATGAAGTCGATTTTTTTAATAAGCTCTGGCAAATAAAACTCTCTGGCTGGACGGCTTGCCGGTAACCATGCAAAATCCTTCTTCCTGTTTGTTGTTTAAAGGAATACAACGGATGGTTGCTTTGGTCTGATCTTTTATCAGTTGCTCCGTTTCCGGAGTTCCGTCCCAGTGCGCCGAAATAAATCCCGGAGTTTCGTCAAGTACTTTTTTAAATTCATCGTAAGAGTTCACCTCACGTGTATTTTCAGTTCTGAATTTTAACGCTTTATCGTAAATATTCTGCTGAATTTCTTCCAGTAATTGCTCAATATGAGTGTCCAGATTTTCGCGGCTTATAGTTTGCTTTTCGCGGGTATCGCGACGAGCAATTTCAATGGTTCCGTTTTCCAGATCGCGGCCACCTAAGGCTAAACGAACAGGAACACCTTTCATCTCATATTCGGCGAATTTAAAACCCGGGCGTTGCGTATCGCGGTTATCGTATTTTACAGAAATATTTTTTGCTTTCAACTTAGCAACCAAATCCTGAGCAACCTCAGATATTTTATCAAACTCTTCGTCAGAGCGATAAATAGGCACAATTACAACTTGAATGGGCGCTAATTTTGGTGGTAAAACTAATCCGGCATCGTCGGAGTGCGCCATAATTAAAGCGCCAATTAAACGTGTGGAAACTCCCCATGAAGTGGCCCATACATAATCTAATTTGCCTTCTTTATTGGTAAATTTTACGTCAAATGCTTTCGCGAAATTCTGACCCAAAAAGTGTGAGGTACCTGCTTGTAATGCTTTTCCATCCTGCATCAAAGCTTCTATACAATAAGTATCCAAAGCTCCGGCAAAACGTTCGTTCGCAGTTTTTCTGCCTCGAACAACCGGTACAGCCATAAAATTTTCGGCAAAATCTGCATACACATCCAGCATTCTTTCGGTCTCTTCAATTGCTTCCTGACTTGTTGCATGTGCGGTATGGCCTTCCTGCCATAAAAATTCTGCGGTACGCAAAAATAAACGGGTACGCATTTCCCATCTAACAACGTTTGCCCACTGGTTAACCAGAATAGGCAAATCCCGGTAGGATTGAATCCAGC
>JBDTLL010000336.1:0-2723 GCA_039934815.1 Daejeonella sp.
CCTTACAAGCAGAGGGTCCGCGGTTCGAACCCGTGTACTCCCACGAAGGTCACTAATCAGTGGCCTTTTTTTATTTCATAAAATCAATATCAAAATCAAAGCTCAGCGAGTTCAGTGCATCCCCGCGATACAGTGGGATGGTCGGCGGCCTGTCCCGCTTTTTAGCGGGATTCGAACCCGCGTACTCCCACATAATGATGACGGGGCTTTTGGCCCCGTTGGTTATTTTAGTAATTTTGCATTCGTGACACAAACGCAAAAATTCACCTTTTTGACCGCTTGTTCCTCCTTTCCTTCTGATTACTCATCCCGTCAGGGCTTCAGATGACTTTTCAAGAATTCAAAAGTTAGATAGTCTGTAAACTGCTCTCAATCAAGCCAATTGAATCCGCAATTTAGGCTTTCCCTGTATTTCTAATTTTTGGCAGCAAAAACATATTGCTGCCGTTTTATAGAATTCCCTATATTTGCTCCCAAAATACTCTAAGGCCATCGCAAACGATAAATTGAAAATTCAGAAGCTCCGGCAGCATTTCAAAGAGCAAAGCACCTTTGGAAGTAGTGACGTTGTGCATTTCTATAGGGAGTTTGAACCAAAAATAAAGGAAACTACCGTCAATTGGCGAGTCTACGCTCTTGTTCAGTCAGGAGTGCTCTCTCGGATTGGCAGGGGTAAGCTTACCTTGGGAGAAGGAAGAAACTTTGTACCACACATTTCTTCAAAAATCAATACCCTTTACAACAAACTTCAAAAGCAGTTCCCATATCTTCAAATCTGTATATGGTACACATCGGTTCTGAATGAACTGATGGTGCATCAACCCGGAAAGTTTTACACTTTGGTGGAAACGGAAAAAGATACAAACGAATCCGTTTTTTATTTTTTAAAAGACACTTGCAAAAATGTTTTTCTTGATCCTACACCCGATATTCTCAGTCGCTACGCTTCTTCAGAAAAAGAAGCAATTATCGTTAAACCTCTTGTGTCGGAAGCACCAACGCAGTATGTCCAAGGTGTGCAGACTGCCACCCTGGAAAAAGTCCTTGTTGACATTTTCTGTGACGAAACAATTTTTGCAGCACAACAGGGAAGTGAAATGCAAACCATTTTCAAAAATGCTTTTGAGAAATATACCGTAAATGAAAATAAAATGCTTCGTTATGCCAATCGGAGAAGGAAGAAAGAAGCATTCAATAATTACTTAAACAAAGTTTCAAAATTCCGGCAGCAAGTTAAGTAAGCTGCCGTTTTATAGTTCTAAATGATAAGCAAAAAAACACTTACACCCGAATGGATTGAAAAAGTATCCAAAGCAAACCGGAATGCGGATAAAATTCTCGTGGAGAAAGTTATTCGGGCATTGCTACTATTAGAGGGGCTCTCTAAATCTGGATTGCCTTTTGTTTTTAAAGGAGGTACAGCTTTGATGCTTTTAGAGGACAGTACAAGGCGATTGTCAATTGACATTGATATCATCATGTCAGAAAACAGGAAAGATCTGGACGAAATTTTTGAATCATTTGCAAAGCAACAAGGTTTCAACAGAGTAGAAATGCAACACCGCACGGCTGCTTCTTCCATTGAAAAAGCACACTATAAATTTTTCTACACACCTGTTCACAAAACTAATGCAGGAGAAGAGGCAGTTTTGCTCGATATTTTATTTGAAGGAAACCACTACAAGAATATTTTACCGCATGAAATCAAATCCAGCTTTCTTATTACTACCGCGAAACTCGCTCAGGTAAACATTCCATCATTCGAGGACTTGCTTGGAGATAAACTCACTGCGTTCGCTCCAAACACAACTGGTATTCCATATTTTAAAAGGGATGATAGCATGAGTATGGAAATTATCAAGCAGCTTTATGATATCGGTAAAATCTTCGATGCAGCCGAAGATTTGGCAGTGATTAAAACGACTTTCGATAAAATCGTTAAAACAGAAATTGTTTACCGTAAACTAAAAGATGCCAAGCCCGAAGATGTGCTTGAGGATATTTTCAAAACCTCGCTTTGCATTTCACTCCGTGGAGCAGTCGACAAAGAAAATTTTGACCACTTGCAGCAGGGCATTCGAAGAGTAGAACGATTTATTTTTTCCGAACCCTATAATATTGATAAAGCAATTATACATGCAGCGAAGGCAGCTTACTTGTCCCGCCTCATTGCAACTGATCAGAAAAGATCTGAGAAGTTTGAAGATCCCAAACAGATTGCTGATGCTATAATTGATCAGCCGCATAATACTAAACTGAATAAGTTGAAGAAGTCAAATCCCGAAGCATTCTTTTATTGGTGGAAGGCAACACAACTGGCTAAATAAAAACGATAAATAATAAAGCGAAGAGTTCCAAAAGTGGGGTAGAATAATGTTGAAAATCATGGAAGAATATAGGGAAATGGAACTTCCCCACCGAGGACTTTTAAAGAGCGAATCCGATCAACTTGCACGGGAAATTATAGAGCCTTATTTAGAAAAAAAACAATAAAATTTCCAGGAGTAATTGTATCGAGCAAATACCTCATTAAATAGTGGTCTGTTTTTCATCCTCCGTTCTTCTTCACATGATCTGCAACTCCCCAATCAACTTCAATATCTCCTCCCGATTCTTCGCACTCGTGATAAATGTGGGCAGACGACTAAACATTAAACTGTTTTTGCTCCCCTTGTTATCAATCCCCCTTTCGCGAAGTTTGGCCCGAACATATTGTTCAAGCA
>JBDTLL010000337.1:0-2716 GCA_039934815.1 Daejeonella sp.
TTTGGGCGAATCTTCCGGAGAATTAATAATCAAACCTGAAACGTGATCTAAATGTGGATGCGAAATAAAATAAGCCTTGATATTATTTCTTAAAATATCTGATGCCGTTCCTTCAAACACATGCTGATCAATGGCTTTCTGTAAACCAAAGTGCAAGGTTCCGGCATCCATGCAAATGAATTTAGTTGAATTTATAGGCGCAAAAAGATATGCGGATAAATTACTTTCGTCCGTTCCGCCTTTTACGCCTAAAGGCACAACCTGAAAAGATTTCTGCTGACCGAAAGCGCAGTTTACAATTAATAGAAAAAGAAATGGCAGTAAATTAAAGCGGAAAAATTTCATCGATTAAACATTTTGCGATAAAGGTATTTGAACTTCCGTAGGTTTTCTATCAAAAAACAGAAAATAGACGACTACTAAAAATGCGCCGGTTCCGGAAAATATAAACATAGAACTTGCTCCGAAATTATACCAGATCAATCCGGCCAGAGAACTGGCAAACATGGCCATAATACTTCCAAAAGCCGTGTAAGTTCCGATTGCGGTTGCGGTATCTTTTTTATCTGCAATATTACTGATCAACGCTTTAGAAACGCCTTCGGTAAATGCCGCATAAATCCCGTAAAGGAAAAATAAAACATAAAAACCCCAGCTAAAATTATTGTAAGCCATACCGAAATAAACAAACATAAATATGATCAAACCGATAATCAACGTGCGGCGTAAACCGATTTTATCGGCCATAATCCCTGAGGGAAATGCCGCAAAAGTAAAAACAAGATTGTAGAAAATATAAAAACCAATAACGGCCGTATCACTTAAGCCCTGATTTTTCATCATCAGCAACAGAAAAACATCCGAACTATTTATCAGTGCAAAAGCCAGCAAACCGAACAACAACTGTCTGTAAGCCGCCGGACTTTCCTTCCAATAATTTATAAAAGCAAAAAATGTAAATTTTGCTTTAGGTAATGCTATAACCTCCTTTTTTTTCTCTTTCAGAAAAATTGTAGTTAGCACTCCCGCGAAAGCCGGAATAAATGCCAGCAGAAACAACAGCGTATAATTGCCGGGATAAAAATACAGGAAAACTAAGGCCAGAAACGGACCAATGGCAGCACCTAAAGTATCCATTGAACGGTGAAAACCAAACACTTTGCCTTTATTTTCCGGAGTTGATTCGTCAGATAAAATAGCATCGCGGGCGCCTGTTCTAATTCCTTTGCCAATCCGGTCGATTGAACGGGCAGAAAAAATCCACCATGGATAAGTAAATGCAACCATCATCGGTTTAGAGATGGCACTTAGAAAATAACCTGCCTGTACAAATGGTAAACGTTTACCAACCCGATCTGAGAGTTTACCAAAATAGCCTTTACTCAGCCCTGCAATCGCTTCGGCAAAACCTTCTAAAACTCCAATTAATACAATTGAAAAACCAATATGCCGAAGATAAACCGGCATTACAGGATAAAGCATCTCGCTGGAGATATCTGTCAGCATGCTTACCAGCGATAGAATCCAAACAGCACGTGTGATATATTTCATTTATAAAACAAAAATCGAAATATACACAAAGCTTTCAATCCTGTGTAAGATTAATAACTTTACCGCATGAATATAACTCCGGAAATACAACAAAAACTGGAACAATTACAGGAAAAATATTCCGCAATGGGCCAGGATATGGCTTCTTACCTTGATGGTCTGCTTTACGCTGATTTTCTAACATACTGGGATTATATCCATCTGGATACTTTATTGAGTCTTCAAAATCCAAAAACACCGTTTCCGGATGAAAAGATTTTCATCATGTATCACCAAATCACAGAATTGTATTTTAAACTGGCTTTGCATGAATGTGAACAAATTAGCAATCATGAAAATTTAACTGTTGAATTTTTCCATGCACGCTTAAAGCGGATAAATTCTTATTTCCAGGCCTTAACCAATTCGTTCGAAATTATGGTGCAGGGAATGGAAAAGGACCAGTTTTTAAAATTCAGAATGTCTTTACTTCCTGCAAGTGGCTTCCAATCCGGGCAATACCGCATGATTGAAATCTACTCTACCGACTTTTTGCAATTGGTTGCAAAAGATAAGCGAGACGAATTAAACTCGGCAAGCATTGAAGAACAATTCCAATTTTTATACTGGAAATTTGGCGCAACTGAATTGTCTACCGGCAAACAAACGCTTACCTTAAAGCAATTCGAAAAAAAATACGCTAAGGAATTTATCCAGCTGGCCAAAAATACACAACAAACTAACTTTAGTGCTCTTTTAAATAAACTTAAAAATAGCGGTGCTCAAACAAGCGAGCTTGAAAATGAGTTAAGAACTTTAGATACTTTGGTAAATATAAACTGGCCATTGGCGCATTATAAATCAGCCGTGAGATACTTAAATCGCGAACCTGAAGAAATTAAGGCTACTGGCGGAACAAACTGGCAAAAATATCTTCCTCCAAGATTTCAGAAAAGAATTTTTTATCCGGAATTATGGAGCGGCGAAGAGCATGAAAATTGGGGTAAAAACTGGGTTCTAAGTGTACTTAATACACCCACAGCCTAAAATTTAATTGCTATTTTTTAGTTGATTTACGTAATTTTGTCCTTTCAAAAACTCTAAAAATAGTGATAGATACTCTCGACATAAAGGTAAACAGAACACCTGTTTCCAGGATTTCAGAAACCGACTTTAACAATTTACC
>JBDTLL010000338.1:0-2709 GCA_039934815.1 Daejeonella sp.
AAAATGTGCCGTATCGCCGGAATAATTTCCAATAAATTCTCTGCCGCTGATTTATACAGTCAGGTAAAAGGGATGTGCGATTCCATGAAACATGGCGGGCCCGATGATAGTGGTGTGTATGTTGAAGGAAATATTTGTCTGGGCAACCGGCGCCTTGCCATACAAGATCTAAGTTCTGCAGGCCATCAGCCGATGCATACAGCTGACAAAAAGATTTGGATCACCTATAACGGTGAAGTTTATAATTTTAAAGAATTGCGCTCTGAACTGATCTCAGAAAACATTGATTTTCAATCGGGAACAGATACAGAAGTGATTCTGAAAGCGTACGAACATTGGGGCGTTGCATCATTTTCTAAGCTAAAAGGAATGTTTGCTTTTGCACTGGTTGACCACAGCAGCAATCAAACGTATTTAGTTCGGGATCCTTCGGGAATTAAGCCTCTCTATTATTCGATTACAGATGACGATTTAATTTTTTCATCTGAAGTAAAAGCATTTAAACGTACTCATTATAGGTTTTCTGAAGATCCAAACTGGAAAATTTATCTGTTAGCGTTGGGGCACATCCCTGAACCGTTCACAACATTTCAATCCATACAAAGCCTGCCTGCCGGGAATTACCTGAAGTGGGATAATAACACACACTCATCTTCTGTGCAATGCTATTATAGTTTCAACTATACTTCCACTGTTAATAACAAGGCAGAAGCGCAGGAACTTATCCGTTCTGCATTAGAAAAAGCGGTTTCTTCTCATTTATTGTCAGACGCCTCATTGGGAGTTTTTCTGAGCGGCGGTATAGATTCGAGTATTCTGACTCTTTTGTCGAATGAAAAATTAAAGAATAATTTAAACACCTTGTCAATAGACCTTCAGGAAACAGATTATTCTGAAAAGAAATATCAGCAATTGGTAACTGCGCAAATCGGCGGAAGTAAAATGGAATATCAGTTAGATTATTCCGGATTTAAAAATAATTTTCACACCGTATTAAATGCCATGGACCAGCCGAGTACAGATGGCATCAACTCCTGGTTTATCAGTAAAAGTGCGAAGGATAACGGTCAAAAAGCTGTTTTATCCGGTATCGGTGCCGATGAGTTATTTGGCGGATACCCTTCGTTCCAAAGAACAAAAACGGTTAAAGCACTGAAAAATTTACCCGATTCCATTCTGCGTTTAAGTAAAAACATCCCGGACAAACGCTACAGAAGATTATATTATTTAAGTTATGAAAACCCTTTGGGCGAATATTTATTTTCCAGAGGCTTTTTTACCCCTCATAAAATTGCAGAAATACTCAACGCTGACTTTAAACAAGTGGATAGTGTTTTAAGGAACTTCCCTCCAAACCCACAATTTAACAACTTAAAGGATGGGAATAGGGCAAGCTGGCTGGAAATGAATTATTACATGCAAAATCAGCTTCTTAAAGATACCGACTCAATGAGTATGAGCCATGGAGTTGAAGTTAGGGTACCATTCCTGGACAGGGATTTGGTTGAACTGGTATTATCAATAAGTCCCGAAGTAAAATTTAAAGGCCTGAGTAAATCATTATTAATTAACGCATTTAGCAATATTTTACCGGAAAAGATATGGAACCGTCCGAAGATGGGCTTTTCATTTCCTTTCCAGGACTGGATGAAAAAGTTTAAAGAAATTTCAGAGCCTGATTTGTATAAAAATAAAGAATCGGCAAAACTGATAAATGATTTCAAAAACGATAAACTCCATTGGTCATCCGCTTTTGCGTTGTATCATTTAGAAATTTCAAAATAGATTGAGCCAAATCTCTTTAAAAACTCCGCCTCAGGTACTTTTTTTAACACTTAAAATGTTTAGTGTAACCGGCGGAATTGAAGAAGTTTGTCGTGTTTTTAGCAGAACATTGTTTGACCTTGGATTTAAACTAAAAGATTTTAAAGTTTATTCATTGTATGACAAACCTTTAGAGCGTAAATCGAGATTTGTAAGCGAAAAAAACTTTAAAGGTTTTAACCACGTCAGGAGTCTTTTTTTAAGCTTTTGTTTACTCACCGGTCGCAAATCGCAGATTGTGGTGATCAGTCACGTAAATTTATTATTTGTTGCTTTACTCATTAAAAAAACGTCACCTCGAACACGTATCATTATGTTTGCCCATGGCGTGGAAATCTGGCGGGAAATTAGCAACTGGAAAAAAGTATTTCTCAGAAAGCATTGCGAGATCTGGGCAGTAAGTGAATTCACCGCTAAAAAAATCAGTGAAGAACATCAGATCAATCCGGATAAGATTTATATTCTTCCCAACTGTCTGAATCCGTTTTTACGTATTCCAAAGAGCTTTGAAAAACCTAAGTCTTTATTAAAGCGGTATAACTTAAAGGCAGAACAACCGATTTTATACACACTTACACGTTTGTCCTCTCATGAAATATATAAAGGTTACGATAAGGTTATTGAGTCGTTACCCGAACTTCTAAAACTTTATCCTAATCTCCATTATCTGATTGCAGGCAGTGCCGATGAGGCGGAAAAAATAAGATTGATCAAATTGATAGATAAGTTAAACCTTAAAAAATACGTGACTCTTGCAGGCTTTATCCCTGAAACCGAATTTATCAATCACTTTAATCTGGCAGATGTTTTTATCATGCCCAGCAGAAAAGAAGGATTTGGGATAGTTTTTATTGAAGCCGCCGCCTGCGGTTGCAAAATAATTGC
>JBDTLL010000339.1:0-2692 GCA_039934815.1 Daejeonella sp.
GTAATTTCGGCAGTATCTCCAACTGATTTACCCAACAAGCCCTGAGCGATGGGAGATTTTACGGAAATTTTCCCTGCTTTCATATCAGCCTCTGTTTCAGAAACTAATTGATAAGTCATGGTTGCTCCGTTTACTTTATTTTTTATTTTAACAATAGACAAAGCCAGCACTTTTGAAGTATCTAATTTTGATTCGTCAATTAAACGTGCGGTTGCCAAAACATTGGTCAATTTAGAAATTTTTGATTCATGATGTCCCTGAGCTTCTTTAGCGGCATCATACTCTGCATTTTCAGATAAATCACCTTTATCGCGTGCTTCTGCAATAGCTTTTGCAATGGCGGCCCGTCCTTCTGTCTTTAAGAAATGTAATTCTTCCTTAAGTTTTTCTAATCCTTCCTGGGTGTAATAAGTAACATCCGTCATATCTATAAGTTTTATTATCTGATTCTATAAAAAACAAACAAGACTATGCCGGCATAAGCCAATATAGTCTTGCGTTGTGTTACACGAAGATAATATTTTAAGATTTAGAAAACCAAATTTTTAAGTTTTTCTGCCAACACTTCAGAGATTTTGCGGTAAGAATCAAAGGTCCAGCCGGCTACATGCGGACTTAAAATAACTTTCTGATTTTCAATCAGTTCATCATACCAATTCTGCTCTTTTAAGCCCGGGAATTTCTCCATTTCAAGCACATCTAATCCGGCTCCTAATATTTTACCATTTGCTATTGCTTTGAGTACAGATTGGGTATTTACAACTTCTCCTCTTGAGGTGTTGATGAAGAAAACAGGCTTTTTAAAATGATATAAATATTCATCATCAACCAGACCTTTAGTTTCCCGTGTCAACGGAATATGAAAGCTGATCACGTCGGCCAGTTTAACAATTTGCTCCATGCTCATTTCCTTCACAAAAGCATCACTGTAACCATATTTATACTTATCAAAAGCGATCACTTCCACATCGAAACCATAAAGTTTCCGGGCCATCGCCATTCCGGTATTTCCATAGCCAATTAAGGCCACCGTTTTCCCTTTTAGTTCCCAGCCCCGGTTCCCTTCCCTATCCCAGATCCCATTTCTGATTTCATTATCCGCTTTGCGGAGATTATTGGTTAGCGAAAGTAACAACGCAATGGCGTGCTCGGCAACTGCGTCCCTGTTTCCTTCCGGCGCATTGATACAGCTGATGCCTTTTGCCTCTGCATATTTTTCATCCACATTATCCATTCCGGCACCGGCACGAGCGATAAACTTTAATTCCGTACCCGCATCAATAACTTCTTGGTCCACCTGAAATTTGGTTCGGATAACCAAACCGCAATATTCATTTAAAATTTCTAAAGTTTTTTCTTTGCTGATGTCGGGCTGATCATCACAACTGAATCCCAATTTTTCTGCTTCCAGTTTAAAAATTGGATGAATATCATCAACAATAAGAATTTTCCCCTGATGCATATTTAGCGGTTTTCAGAAATCATTTTGGTAAGATGAACAAAATCGGCAACACTTAATCGTTCTGCCCGAAGATCAAGCATGGGGTCCTCGCCCATTTTATCTTTACTGATCACAGAAGATAAAGAATTGCGTAGAGTTTTCCGCCGCTGATTAAAACCTGCCTTTACAACTTGCCAGAATAATTTTTCATCGCAATCTAATTCCTTTACATTATTTCGCGTTAAGCGAATAACGGCAGAAAGAACTTTGGGCGGCGGATTAAAAACTCCGGCCTTTACTGTAAATAGATATTCAACTTCATAATAGGCCTGCAAAAACACGCTTAAAATTCCGTACTCCTTACTCCCGGGTTTTTCTGCACAGCGTTGAGCCACTTCTTTTTGAAACATGCCGACCACTTCCACAACCTGATCGCGGTTATCCAGAATTTTAAAAAGTATTTGCGAAGAAATATTGTAAGGAAAATTGCCGATAATCCCTAAAGGTCCGTTAAAAACACTCTTGAAATCAAGCTCCAAAAAATCACCATTAATTAATTTATCGCCTAAAGCGGGATATTTTTTCTGCAGAAACTGGAAAGATTCTACATCCACATCAATTAAATAGGTTTTAAAATTTTCTTTCTGCAGCAAATAATCCGATAAAATTCCCATTCCCGGACCAACTTCTAAAACCTGTTTATAATCTTCAGCAAGCTGCAGACTATTCACAATTTTTTCGGCAATATTTTTATCAGTTAAAAAATGCTGACCCAGATGTTTTTTAGCTTTAACCAGACTCATTTGCGGGTATTTTGATGCAAATTACGATAAAATTGCCGGTACAATCAGTATGTCAAGCTTTTGCTTTTGATGTTTTCACGGAATTTAAGCTTGCTTCCGGATTATAAATTAGTCAATTAAAGTCTTTATTTTGCAGGAATTTAATTGTGCAAAGCGATTACAAACCTGCAAAATTTATATGATGAGCGATAAAATTAAAGTTGGTATTTCTGTTGGAGATGTAAATGGTATTGGGTTAGAAGTAATTATTAAAACCTTAATGGATAATCGCATTATGGATTTTTGCACACCCATAGTTTACGGTCATACCAAAATTGCTTCTTTTCATCGCAAAACATTATCAATAAACGACTTTAGTTTTAATGTGATCAATAATGCGGCAGCGGCGCACGATAAACGCCCGAACATGATCAATTGCTGGGAAGAAGATGTGAAGCTGGAATTAGGT
>JBDTLL010000340.1:0-2672 GCA_039934815.1 Daejeonella sp.
GAACGCCTGATTATGGATAAGATCAGTAAAATTGGCGTGGTTAAAACTTTCCAAACCATGATGATCATGTCTACCAACAAAAAAGAACCTGCAATTCCGCTGGAATATTAATACGGAAGCTGCCAGTTAATTTCCCCCATATTTTCCTTTTGCAGGATCTGATTTGCCTCTGTAAAATG
The DNA here is from genome assembly GCA_039934815.1 of Daejeonella sp. Classification (GTDB taxonomy): domain Bacteria; phylum Bacteroidota; class Bacteroidia; order Sphingobacteriales; family Sphingobacteriaceae; genus Daejeonella. The sequence continues at coordinate 180 of JBDTLL010000340.1, forward strand.
ATTGCAACCGAAAAAACCATTGTACGCGGAAAGTGGCGATGGATGCGCTGCGGTTAAAATAAAGTGCTTGTTTTGATCAATTAGGGCAGCTTTTTTTTTCGCATAATTTCCCCATAGCATAAATACTATTCCATTTCCTTTTTCGCTTAACTGCGAAATAACTGAATTTGTAAATATCTCCCAGCCCTTTTTTTGATGTGATCCTGCTTTTGACATTTCAACAGTTAGTACAGAATTAAGTAGCAACACGCCCTGATCTGCCCATGAAGTCAGATCGCCATTTTTTGGCTCACGGTAATCCGGATATTCATTTTTTAGCTCTTTGAAAATATTTTTGAGCGACGGTGGAGGTGGAGTTCCATCCTGTACAGAAAAGGAAAGTCCGTGCGCCTGATTTTTTCCATGATAAGGATCCTGACCTAAAATCACAATTTTAACCTTATTGAACGGAGTATGATTAAAAGCATTAAATATTTTGTCACTTTGGGGATAAATTAAAACGCCCTTTTCCTGCTCGTTTTTAAGGAAATTTAGCAATTGCTGCATGTTCTCAGAATTCAATTCATCCATTAAAACATCTTTCCAGCTTTTATCAAGTTCGCCTGACATAATTCTTTGCTTAAATATTGGTTAAACCGTCAAATAAACGGATATTTGCAGGCACAAATCTAACAGATTAAGAATAAGACAATGCCTAATTTTATCAGATTAATAATTGCTTTCGCGATTTTGGGAGCAGCCGTTACATTAATGATTTTTGGCCATTGGGGTTGGGGAATTCCTTTGGTTTTAGTTGCAATTTTAGTTGCTGTAACCTACATGTTTAATGAGAAAATGCTGATCGCTCAATATTTCCTCCGTAAAGAAAAAATGGAGAAATCTAAAGAGTGGTTAGATAAAATTACTGATTACGAAAAGGAATTGATAAGCACGCAGCATGGATATTACCATCTTTTATTGGGTATGATTCAATCGCGTAAAGCACCTTTGCAATCTGAAAAATACTTTAAGAAAGCACTTTCGCTGGGCATGACCATGGATCATAATGTGGCTCTTGCGAAGTTAAGTCTTGCGGGGATTGCGATGGCAAAACGCAACAAACGCGAAGCAAGTATGTATCTCGCGGAAGCAAAGAAAGCAGATAAAAATAAATTGCTTGCTGATCAGATCAAAATGATGAAAGATCAGATGGGACAATTAGACCGTACAGTTCAGCAAACCCGGAGCTATAGATAACTTATTTATCGTCTAAATGATCAAATCGGGGATATCTGTTCTGGTTTGAGATTCGGCTGATTATATCTTCCTCATCATGTAAATTCATGCTGAAGAATTTTTGTTCCGCTTCAATTCGTTTAAATAAATGGTTGATGAAAGATAATTTGAAATTGGCTCTCGGTAGTTTAATCAAATATTCTGAATCATTAATTTCTATACTTGGATTTTTCATAATAGACCACTTTAATAGGTCCATAAAAATATAAAAGGCTGGTAAATTTCACTTTACCAGCCTTTTACTATTATATTATGATTGTGTTAATTAAACCAAGCCATCACCGTTTCCTTAACCGGCATATTAATATCCAGTTTCATTTTTTTGCGCATTCCGCCAAGGTCGTTAAATACCTTATTAGGGTTTGCGGCCTTCAAATCATCAGTTGTGTGGAATCCCATTTTATTTAAAACCGGAACCCATTCTGCCGGAACGCCAAGATTTACAAAATCATCAACACTAGAAACTTTTGCTTTTTTCTCCGGACGCATTTGCGGGAAGAAAAGAACTTCCTGAATGGTACTTTGGTTAGTCATCAACATTACCAAACGGTCAATTCCAATTCCCAAGCCCGAAGTTGGCGGCATTCCATATTCTAAAGCACGCAAAAAATCTTCGTCCATCGCCATCGCTTCCTCATCACCACGACCAGCTAATAATAGTTGATCTTCTAAACGTTCACGCTGATCAACAGGATCATTCAACTCACTGTACGCATTTGCAATTTCTTTTCCCATTACAAACAACTCGAAACGCTCCACCAATCCATCTTTAGAACGATGTTTTTTCGCTAAAGGCGTCATTTCAATTGGGTAATCTGTTATATAAGTTGGCTGAATCAAATGCTCTTCAACTTTCTCACTGAAAATTTCATCAATCAATTTTCCGCGACCCATGGTTTCATCAACTTCAATTCCTAGATCAGAACAAGTTTTACGCAAAGCGGATTCATCCATGGCAGAAACATCAATTCCGGTATGTTTTTGAATAGATTCGTACATAGATAATTTCTCGTACGGACCGCCAAATTCAATCTCCTGACCTCCAACTGTAACGGTTGATTTTCCATGAATTGCTACCGCGACTTTTTCCAGACATTCTTCAACCATGCGCATCATCCAGATATAATCTTTGTATGCCACATAGATTTCCATGGCCGTAAATTCAGGGTTATGGGTACGGTCCATTCCTTCATTACGGAACATTTTACCAAACTCATA
>JBDTLL010000341.1:0-2663 GCA_039934815.1 Daejeonella sp.
GTCAATCATCCGGCAAAATATTTTTTGCCGGAGTTTCGCAAAGTATCGACAGCCGGAATACAAACACCTATACAACTAAGGGAACCTACATCAAAGTAAATTATTCCTATGCTCCCGACTTTTTTGGCGGGGATAATTTTAACGGAAGTTTACTAAAAGCAGATTTCAGAACATTTAAAAGTTTGGCCAGCAAATTGGTTTTAGGTGTTAATGGAAATTACCAATCCTTAAACGGTAACAGATCTCCTTTCTATTTATTACCACAATTGGGAAATGACAATATCATGCGTGGTTATTATACCGGCCGCTACCGCGATAATAATTTACTGGCATTGCAGGCTGAAATCCGTTACCGTTTCAATCCTCGTTTTGGCTTAGTTGGTTTTGCCGGAGGCGGAACGGTTTATAAAAGTAGAAATTTCAGCTTTGCTGATTTAAAACCTTCGTTAGGCGGCGGTTTCAGATATTTCTTCGATGTGGAAAGAGGTTTAAGTGTGCGTATGGATTATGCAATTGGAGAAAAAAGAGCTGGAGAAAGTCGCCAGAGTGGATTTTATTTAGCTTTAGGCGAGTCTTTCTAAAAAACAGCGCCCGTGTCCCTTGGGCTTCAGCTGTCCCACATCTCAAGGATGTGGGACAGCTATTTAAAATTTAATTTTAAAATCTTCTTTAACCTGTCCGGGACGAACGAATACCAAACCTATCCAGAACAAGTCTACAGTTACCGTTACCTGTGGATGCGCTTTGATTTGTCCCCATGCTTCTTTCATTCCTTTACTCCAATAGATATCATCAAAAATCATAATCGAGTTTTCAGAAAGTTTGGGCAGACACCATTTAAAATAATTCAAAGTAGCGTCTTTACGATGGTTCCCGTCTATAAAAACAAAATCAAGTTTTTCAAAATCAGTTATCACTTCCGGCAACAGATGATCAAAATTTCCAACTTTCAAATCCACATTCGCTGCATTTAGCTTTTTAAGATTTTCTGCCGCCACTCCAGCAGTTTGCGGGCAACCTTCTATGCTAACAATTTTTGCGTTTGGAACAGCTTTAGATAAATAGGCAGTGGTAATTCCCAAACAAGTTCCTAACTCAACAATTGTTTCCGGCTTAAAAAAATGAGCCAAACGATATATCAACTGTGCCAAACGGGCAGGTTTCAAAGCATTTTTTGCCAGAACTTTAACCTGTTTTTGTTTATTGTTATTCAGGTGCGAACCTGCACCCAGATCTGTTATGCTAATAAAACGTTCATCTTTTAACAATTCCGACCGATTGTTTTCAATAGAATTATAAATTTCTTTGGCACGAAAATCGTAAATAATTTCATCAACAAGCTTGTACACAAATGGCGAATGAACGCCATGCCGGGTTTTAGAAGTAAACCGGTGATTTACATAATCAAGTACAAATCGGATGTTAAACATCCGGCAAAAATAGATAAAGGAATTAAATAGCGAAATATTCAATTTGAACGCGATGGACGAGAAAGAAATAAGTTCATTAATCAGACTACTTGATGATCCGGATACGGAAATTTCCAGTCACGTGGAGAATAAAATCCTTTCCTATGGCAATGAAGTGATCGGATATCTGGAAAACGCCTGGGAACAATCTTTTGATGCTATTTTGCAGGAACGGATTGAAAACCTTGTTCACAAAATTCAGTTCAGAAATGTAAAGCAAGAATTAGAATTATGGTCGTTAGGCGGTGCTTTTGATCTTTTGCAGGGACTAATTATTATCAATAAATTCCAATATCCCGATCTGGATGAGCAGAAAATCATCAACCAGATTGAAGATATGAAACGCGATATCTGGATGCAGTTGATGTATGATATGAGCGCCATTGAAAAAGTGAAAATAATTAATCATACTCTTTACAACACATGGGGATTTTCCGGCAATACCAGCAATCATAAGGATCCAAATAATTCATATCTCAGCCATGTTTTGGATTCAAAAAAAGGAAATCAGATTTCGCTTGCCGCGATATATTCCATAATAGCCCAAAAGCTGGATATCCCGGTTTACGGAGTGAATTTACCACAACATTTTATATTGGCTTATTTCGACGAAGGTCAGCAGAGTGACTTTGAAAGCGGCGTGCTATTTTATATCAATGCATTTAACAAAGGTTTTATCTTCGGCAAACGCGATGTAGATGCTTTTCTAAAGCAATTGAACATTCATCCTGATAAGCAATTTTATGAACCTTGTTCTAACAAAGATATTATCAAACGCGTTTTAAGGAATCTGATCAGTTCGTACGAAAAGCAATCTGTTGCCAGTAAAGTTGAAGAGCTGGAAGAGCTGCTAAGTGTTTTTGAATTTGAATAAGGTAAAAAAGCCGAAATGCAAAACATTTCGGCTTTATAATTTAGATTATCTAGAGTTTAAAACTCCATCATATACGCTTTCAGAAATTCATCCAGATCGCCATCTAAAACTGCCTGAGCATTCGAAGTTTCGTGATTGGTTCTCAAATCTTTCACTAGTTTATACGGATGCAAAACATAATTCCTGATCTGACTTCCCCACTCAATTTTCTTTTTATTTCCTTCAATTGCTGCGGTAGTTTCCTGACGCTTTCTCAATTCAATTTCGTACAACTGCGATTTTAAAAGTCGGATTGCATTCTCTTTATTTTGCAACTGCGA
>JBDTLL010000342.1:0-2644 GCA_039934815.1 Daejeonella sp.
TTCTCCAAAGCAGATTTCAGTCGCGGCAGCATTTCTTTAATATCATCTAAAGAACATCCGCCAACCGAAGCACGGAACCAGTTCATATTTTCATCGCTGCCAAAAGCAGAAAAAGGAACCAAAGCAATCTTCGCTTCTTTGATGAGATAGAAATTAACGTCGGCGCTGGTTTTTAAAAGATCTCCATCCGGAGTAGTTTTTCCGGAATAATCAACTTTTACAGTCAAATAAATGGCTCCCATCGGGTTAATAGAATCTACTTCAAAACCTTCAGACTTTAAATCTTTTATGCCTTTATATAAAGTATCCAGGCTTAACTGAATATCCCCTTTGAATTTCTTCATAAAAGCATTTAATTCTTCCGTATGCGTAAGGAATTTAGCGGTTGCTATTTGCTCAGCCTTTGGCGCCCATGCTCCAACATGCCCCAGAATTGAGCGCATTTTTCCAATAACCTTCTCCGGACCAAACGCCCAGCCTACACGCACACCTGTGGCGGCAAAACATTTAGAAATTCCATCGATATAAATTACATAATCACGCAGTTCAGGACGCAAAGTAATCGGATCGAAATGTTGTTTATCTGCAAATGTTAGCAGCGAATAAATTTGATCGTATAAAATGTACAGTGGTTTTTCATCCGCCGAACGGCTTTTATTTTCTTCAATCACCAAATCGCAGATTTCTTCAAGATCTTTTTTGGCAAACATAGTTCCGGTTGGATTTAAAGGCGAACACAAGGCAAGCATGGTGGCACCTTTTAAATGCGGGCGAATATCATCGGCCGTAGGCATAAAATTATTAGAAGCCTGCGTAGCAACCTGCACTCCATTTGCACCCGAAAGGTGGCAATAGTGATTATTATTCCATGAAGGAGTTGGATACACTACTTTATCTCCCGGATCTACCAATGCCAAATAAGTTGCATAAATAAGCGGACGGGAACCACCTGCAACCAAAACCTGGTTAATTGGATAATCTAATTTGAAACGTTCTTTCAGAAAAACAGAAATGTTTTCGCGTAAAACCGTAACACCATCCGCCGGTGGATAATTGGTGTGATTGGCGTGATAAGCGTCAATAATTCCTTCCTTTAATCCATCGGGAATGGGATAAATTGAAGGATCAAAATCACCAATTGTCAAATTTGCAATTTTCTCACCTTTGCGCTTCAGTTCATTAATTTCCCCACCAATTTTAATGATCTCCGAACCTTTTAAAGTTTGCGCTAATACTGATACACTCATTCCCGTTTAATTTAAATATTATTAAATAGCCTTTCGGCGAAATAGATCCTGTTTTTTGAAGCTTATGCAAGCAGCTTATCTAAAGCAGTCTGAACTTTTGGAAAGTTAAATTCTGCTAATGTTTGCGCAAAAATATGGCTAATTTCTTCATTGCACAAATTCCCGATACTTCCTTCGTGCGTATGTTCCAGTTTTTCAGGCGTTTCAAACTTTCCGCTCTCAATTTGAGCACCAATTTTTTTATAAGCTTCGCGAAATGGAACACCTTTTAATACCTCAGCATTTACCGCTTCTACACTAAAAAGATAGGCATATTTCTCGTCCTTTAAGATATCTGATTTGATGCTGATATTTTGGAGCATAAATGCCGTCATCTCCAAACACTCGTTTAAACTTTCGAAAGCCGGAAACAAATTTTCCTTTAATAATTGCAAATCGCGATGATAGCCGGAAGGCAAATTGGTGGTCATCAAGGCAATTTCATTTGGCAAAGCCTGAATTTTATTGCACCGTGAACGAATCAGTTCAAAAACATCCGGATTTTTTTTGTGCGGCATAATGCTCGAACCCGTTGTCAGTTCATCAGGAAAACTGATAAAAGCAAAATTCTGATTGATAAACAAACACACATCCATAGCCAATTTTGCCAGCGTTGCCGCGATGGATGACATTGCCTGCGCTAAAATACGCTCCGTTTTGCCACGCCCCATTTGCGCATAAACCACATTGTAGTTTAGCGTTTCAAATCCCAATAAGCTGGTTGTTAAAGTGCGGTTTAGGGGAAAAGATGAGCCATAACCAGCGGCCGAGCCCAATGGATTTTTATTGACTATTTTCCAGGCAGCACGCATGAGTTCCAGATCGTCTGCCAGACTTTCCGCGTAAGCGCCAAACCATAATCCAAAGGACGAAGGCATTGCAATTTGCAAATGTGTATATCCCGGCAGGAGTTTATTTTTATGTTCTTCGCTTTGCTTAATTAATTGCTGAAATAAAGCATCAGTATTTTCTACCATTTGCTGGATCTGGCTCCTGAAAAACAATTTCAGATCAACCAAAACCTGGTCGTTTCTGGAACGGCCGCTATGGATTTTTTTACCCGCATCGCCAATCCTTTGCGTAAGCAAAAACTCCACCTGCGAATGAACATCTTCTACATTATCATCAATTGTAAAATCTCCGTTCTCAATCTCGCGATAAATATTTTTAAGTTCCTGTTGAATCAATCTTAATTCATCAGCCTGAAGCAAGCCTATACTTTCCAGCATTTGCGTATGCGCCAATGAACCCAAAACGTCAAAAGCAGCCATTTGCAAATCTAATTCCCGGTCTTTTCCAACCGTAAATTTCTCTACCGACTTTTCTGTTTCTTTATCTTTTTGCCAAAGCTTCATTTT
>JBDTLL010000343.1:0-2641 GCA_039934815.1 Daejeonella sp.
ACGTTTGCAGAAAAATCTTCTCCCGGTTTCCCGATGGTTTTATACGTGCCTTCTCCTTTTAGTATAGACGCCAAAGTAGATTTGCTGACAAGTATTCTCAGTGCTTCATCAACGTCCTGATCATGCTTAAATCCTTGCTCAATGCGTCCTTTCTGGAAATAATATCTGGAAACAATTTCACTTTCGAGCACCATTTTTATCTCGTTTTTAAACTGATTCAGATCATTTTTTTTGCTGAAATAAACTTTGGATTTTAACGCGTCAAATTCGGGTTTGATCTCTTTCAGCTTATTTTCTTTGTCAGCCTCTTCGCCTAAATCACTCAACATTTTCTCTGTTTTTGTTTTGTAATTGTAATCCTTATCAGATAAGTAAGAAACAAACTTCGCATATTCACTATCACTCAAAGTAAAGTTTTTTGCATCCGCTATTGCGGGATTCTGAAGCCTGAATTTGGTGGCATAATCGAATATAAAATACTTAGAAGCGAGTGTTTGCGTAATGGCGTTAAATTTTAAAGGTTTCACATAAAGATCCGGATATATGCCACTGCCATCATAAACCGAGCGACCCGCTCTGGTTTTATATTGTGTAATCAAGGAGTCAGCAACTTTAACAACCACGCCATCTGCGTCGCGGTGTGTGTAATCCAATGCCTGAATACATCTGCCGGAAGGCGTATAATATTTAGCAACCGTAACTTTTACCAAACTGTTATAAGGCAAAGTGAACGTTTGCTGAACCAAACCTTTTCCAAAACTCCGCTGGCCGATAATTACTGCCCGATCTAAATCTTGCAATGAGCCCGCCACAATTTCTGAAGCCGAGGCCGAACGATTATTAACCAGCACAACAAGCGGCAAATTAGGCTCAATTGGTTGATTATAGGTTTTATAAGAAATGGTTTTTTCGCGATTGCGCCCTTTTTGAACAACCACATTTACATCTTTATCTACAAAAAGGTTTACAATTTTAACAGCTTCCTGCAAGATACCTCCGCCGTTGTAGCGCAGGTCCAAAATCAAGCCGCTCAGATTATTTTTCTTTAAGGCAATCAGGGCATCTTTAACTTCCTGACCAGAATTTTCCAAAAATTTATCCAGCTTAATATAGCCTACGTTATTCGGTAACATGCCGTAATAAGGCACATTGTCTTGTTTTATATCTTCACGTAATATCTGTTTTTCAATGCTTTTGTCTGTTGCCGGACGATTAATCAGCAATTTTACCGGCGAACTTTTCGGTCCTTTTAATAATTGGCTTACCTCATCATTAGACTTGCCTCGAATTTTTATACCGTTAATTTCCAGAATTTCATCACCAGCACGTATGTCGGCTTTTTCGGCCGGAAAGCCTTCATAAGGTTCTGAAATAATTACTCTACCATTTCTGTTTAAAATAGTTGCGCCTACACCGCCGTATTGCGTGCTTATATATTTTAACTTATAATCTTCAATATCAGATTCCGGTATATATTCTGTGTACGGGTCCAGCTCGTCAAGCATGGCATCGATGCCGGTTTTCATCATTTTAGATGAATTTACCTCGTCAACATAATTGATGTTTAACTCTTTAAAAACGGAAGCAAAAATGTCCAGGTTTTTAGATACCTGAAAAAGATCATCTACGAATGCAAAAGAAAGAATGCTTACCAGAACTAAACCGGTAATTACACCTTTTTTTACAGGACCTGACTTGGAATTGAAAATATTCATACGCTTAGAATTGCATTCTAAAAGTACGAAAAAAGCTTTGGGATAGTATATTGTATGTTTAATAGTGGCGATAGACCACCAAAAATTACAACAGGATTAATTACAGGCGATTAGTTTCTAAATGCTCCATGCCCTTCTTCAGAGTGAATACAACATATTCACGGTTTCTTTTCAGCCGGTCCATCAATCTGACAATAAGTTCTTCTTCCTGTCCGGCCTGATAAGCTAAATCTTCGTCAGTAAGGTGATTGTATTTGCGTTCAACTTTTAATTTTAAACGTTCCCATTCTGTATTGCTGATGCTAATCTCTGCCATAACCTAATTTTCTACAAAAATATACTTAATCATGAGATTATTAAATGCTTTGCATTAATATTTGGAAATACAATAAATTAGTCGCTTTTTGGTTTTATATCCATCAAATTAATATTATAATTATGAAGAAACTTTTTATAATCGCAGCACTTTTAGTATCTACCAGCGTTGCCGCATGGGCACAATTGCCATCCTTTACGGGAGGTTTAAAAGCCGGAGCTAATTACTCACAACTGAAATCAAAATCAGATTTTACTGATGCCAACAGTGTTTTAGGATACCAATTTGGTGTTTGGACACGCGTGGGCGGAGCCGGATTGTATTTACAGCCTGAAGTATATCTGGGAAGCAAGGGAGGTGAAAATCCAATAGCGGTTGAAACTGGCGGAAATGAAGCTGAAGTAAATGGTAAAGTAAAATTTACAACCTTAGATGTACCCGTTTTATTAGGTACTAAATTCGGTCCGAATAAATTAAACTTTCGTTTAATGGCCGGTCCGGTAATTTCATTTATTGTTGACCAATCTACAACTACAGAACAAGCTTACCAAAACGTGAAAGATTATAAAGATCAGGCGATTGGTGCGCAAGCAGGTGCTGGTGTTGATGT
>JBDTLL010000344.1:0-2635 GCA_039934815.1 Daejeonella sp.
ATCTATATTTGCTAAAATTCGGTCAATCAGAGTCCTCCATGTCAAAAAAAATCTATCTTCTTTCCCTCATATTTTTTTCTCTTCTTTCAAGTGCAGTTGCTCAATTACCAGAGAATCCCAAGCGTGAGTTTCGCGGTGCCTGGTTGGCAACTGTAGTAAATATAGACTGGCCCTCAAAACCCGGGCTGACTTCTGAAATGCAGAAGAATGAATTGATCCGGATTTTAGATGATCATCAGCGAAGCGGAATAAATGCAATTATGTTGCAGGTTCGTCCGGCAACTGATGCATTTTACGGAAAAGGGCGGGAAATGTGGAGCCGTTTTTTAACCGGAAAACAAGGTTTAGCACCCAAACCTTATTATGATCCGCTTGAATTTGCAATTATTGAAGCACACAAGCGTGGAATGGAATTACATGCCTGGTTTAATCCTTACCGAGCTACATTTGATTTGATTGATTCGCATACAAGTCCTTATCACATCACGAAACAAAAACCAGAATGGTTTTTCACTTTTGGTGGGCAAAAATTATTCAATCCCGGAATTCCTGCGGTAAGAGATTACATTGTACAGGTTATTATGGACGTGGTTAAAAATTACGATATCGACGGCGTTCATTTTGATGATTATTTTTATCCGTATCCGGAGAAAAATCAAAGCCTGAATGATCTGGATACCTGGCACCAGTTTGGACCAGAATTTTCTAATATTGAAGACTGGCGTCGCCACAATGTAGATACATTGATTCACACATTGACAGACAGTATCCATTCCAATAAAAAATACATGAAATTTGGAATCAGTCCTTTTGGTATCTGGAGAAACTTATCTCAGGACCCGAATGGTTCTGAAAGTAATGGATTTGATGGCTACAGCAAATTGTACGCTGATGCCAGAAAGTGGACCAAAGAAGGTTGGATAGATTATATCAATCCGCAAATTTATTTCCCGTTTTATTACCGTGCTGCGCCGTACGAAAAACTTGTGGACTGGTGGAGTAATAACACGTTTGGAAAGCATCTATATATTGGTCAGGCGGCTTATCGTGCGGCAGAAAATCGCGAAGGCTGGAGAGACCGCAAGCAAATTCCAGATCAGATACGTTATTTGCGCAATAACAATCGTGTGCAGGGAAGTGTATTTTTTAGCTCTAAATCTTTGACAGATAATCTTGCGGGTGTAAATGATTCTTTGCGGACTGATTTCTATAAATATCCGGCCTTACAGCCTGCAATGATTTGGTTGGATGGAGTAATTCCAAATCCTCCACGGGAAGTGAAAATTAAGGCTTATAATAATTGCGTTGATTTAAGCTGGGAAGAACCATTAAAAGCTTCGGACGGAGATATTGCCTACGGTTATGTCATTTATCGTTTTAACGAAGGCGAAGAGATCAATACCAATGATCCTAAAAATATTTTAAAACTGTCTTTTGATTCTACAGTGAAATCTTATACAGACAATTCTGTTAGTCCGAACAGCAGGTACACATACGTTATTACTTCTTTAGATCGCTTAAAAAACGAAAGTGAAATTTCTAATAAGGTTGGAATTAAAACCACCGCCGCTACTATAATTCCTGCCAGTGCTGCAGGAACTAAATAAAAAATATGCCGGCTAATTCAGCCGGCAATTTTAACTATTCATTATTGCGCCGTTATTTATGTCAAGTGCTTGTCCGCTTATAGATTTTTGCTTCAAGAGATAGGCTACCAAATCGGCTATTTCTTCCGGCTGGCTCATTTTGCCAAGTGGAACACTTCGCATCGCGATATTATAAAAATCATTTTTGCTCATTCCTAAGCCATCGGCAATTCCCTGTAAACCTTCCTGCGACATTTCTGTGTCTACCCAGCCCGGGCAAATGGCATTTACCAATATATTTTCGGGTGCGAATTCTATCGCCCAAGAGCGCATTAAACCTAATAAACCGGCCTTACTTGCACAATACGCCGAATAGTTTGCAACACCTAATCTGGCCAGAACAGAAGATGTTAAAACAATCTGTTTAAACTCTGAATCTGATTTTACTAAAAGAGGCAGAAAAGTGTTTATGAAATTATAAGTTCCCGTTAGGTTAGTAGAAATTATATCATCCCAGCGGTCTGATTTTCCCCAATTATTTTCCCCGCCAATTCCGGCATTTGCAATCAATCCATCTACTTTTATTTCAGATATACTGTCAAAAGCTTTGGTCAGACTTTCTACAGAGCGGATGTCCGCACTTAAAAACCGGTGTGTTCCTTTTAAACCTGCTGCAGTAGTTCCTAATTTAGAAATATCGCGACCAAGCAAAATGCAGGAGTGTCCATTTTCTGCAAGGTTTTCTGCAATTGCTTTTCCAATTCCGCTTCCGGCACCGCTGATAATATATGTCTTACTCATAATTTATTATTCTGTTTTCATTGATCGACCAAAAATACATTTCAGCATTTAAAAATTGATCATTCGGAGATCAAACTCTTTTAATTTTTGACAATAAAAAAGCCGCTGAGATGTCCCAGCGGCTTCACGATTTAATTAATTGAATTATTTTGCCTCCGGTAATAAAACCAAACGGATATAATTATTCCCACTTAAATATTGATTCGCGGTAGCTTTTAATGCTTCCGGATTGATGGTTTTCAATGATT
>JBDTLL010000345.1:0-2612 GCA_039934815.1 Daejeonella sp.
GTGGAGTTCAATACGGAAAGCCTGTTTGGGACTTTGCTTGCCAGTTAAATACAGAGAACGCAGATACTTTAGACTACACGAAATCATTTAATGCTTTCAAACTTTGGTCTGCCACTCAAAAATTTCCTCTTATCAGTCGTGTGCATATTCCTGACGGAGTTTATCCAGTTTATTTATTCAACATTAATCCAGATCACAAGAAACAATTTGGTGTAGATGTGTCACATTATGCTTATATTGGCAATAATATGTCATCAGCCGAAAATCGTTTCCCTTCAGTAAGTACAGAATGCCCTTTTGATGAGGAGTTACCTGCCCCAAAGTCAGAGAACAACTCGATAATGGAAAACAATGCAGATTTAAAGGCTAAAAGTATTCGCTTAGAAGAAATCATTACCAAGCAAATGTTAGAAAGAAATGCGCTTGACAGAGTAAATATTCTTCACACTGGTCAGGCGGTTTTACCTAAGTTTATGTACAACTAAATTTCAAAATATTCAAAAAACTATACTTTATAAAAAAAGGGAAAAGCTTATCGCTTTTCCCTTTTTTGTTTTGGGCCAATTAATCGAGTAACAAATTATCGTCATCCTCATCTGTTAAACTTAGTTGAATTGTATCTGCTCCCGCGATTCCTTCAATAGAACCACGAATATGTGCCGCGTTAAGTAAAACTTTATCTAATTGCTTTTCGCGAGATTTCCACATGCGTTCCATAGATTCCCGCTCTTTTTGAATTGATAAACGCATGCTCATATATCCTTCGCGAATTGCTTTCCACTGCTCAGAAAATTCAGAACCTGTTAGATAATCGTACAGCATGTGCATTTTATCACCCCGATTTTCATTAAATTTAGAGGCGCTGGATAATTTTAAAATTCCATCGCGTAAAACATAGGCAACTGCCTTCACTTCTTCAAAAGAACATATCCAAACGCCGTCTTTTTCTCCAAAACAATCCATCCCTTTGGGATAACACTGCGTAACAATAACGGCAACATCAACTCCTACGCTCCGCATATCCTTTTTCAGCTTATCTATCCAGTCGCCGGAAAAATTAGCTGTCCGCTTACTTTCATAAATAATTTTACCGCATTCAACACCAAATTGATTGCGCACAATTTGTATACAATCTGCTCCTCTAACACCTTTTCCAACCTCATCAATCATATCAAATGGGAAAGTGCTGCGCAAAAGTTCTTCTAAAATGAGTTCCTGAACCTCGCCCTGTAGCTGCATAGATCCTTGCTCGGCTTTCCGCTTCATTTCTTCTGCAAGCTTTCGCTGATCGTCCAATTGCTTTTTCAATTCGGCAACCTGCAATAAATGTTCAGTTTCCTTCAGCTGATTTTTGTCAAGCTCATTTTTACGTATTTGTTCAGTTATTGTCTGACGCTCAGCCTGTAGTTTTCGCTGAAAATCAAGCTCAATCTCCTGTTCTTTGTTTTTCAGCTCCTGTTCCCGTTTTAGAAATTCAAGTTCTTTCTGGCGTGAAGTTTTCAGCTTCTCTTCATTCTCTTTATTGGAATTTTCAAGTATTTGAAGCTTATTTTCGAAATCTATAGAAATACTCTTTCTCAAATTTTCTTCCAGCTCCTGCTGAAGTTTTTTCTTCTCGTCTGTTAATTTTTGCTCAAATTGTAAAGTCTGCTGTTTTTGCTTCGAAACAAAATCTTCTTCCTTTTTTAAAAACTCTTCTTCTTTCTTTTTCTGCCAGTCAACCATTTTGGTTCTTAGCTGCTGCTCATATTCTTTACCCATGGCTTCTTCCAATGGAAATAAATTTCCGCAGGAAGGGCATTTCACGTTTGTTGACATTTGCTAAATCTTTCTTTTAAAATAACATTTTAAATCTAATCTTTTTCCGCCCGAATCATTCGGTCTTTTCCAGGCAAGTCCTTACGTAATTCTACATTTTTAAAGCCAAATCCCTTTAGCAAAGAAACAGTTTCCCCGCCCAGGTTTTCGTTGATCTCTAAATATAAAACTCCATCTTTTTTAAGATGGGCAGATGCGAATTTTGTTATTGCCTTATAAAAAATCAAAGGATCATTATCGTCTACAAATAGTGCCAAATGAGGTTCGTGCTCCAGAACGTTTTGATGCATCAAGTTTTTTTCCGAGAGCGTTACGTAAGGCGGATTGCTAACTACTATATCAAATTCGGAATCGTTAAAAAAGCCTGACTCCGTATTAAGAATATCATGCAAATGAAATTTAACCTCTACTTTGTTTAAGACTGAATTTTTGATAGCCGTTTCTAAAGCAGCACCAGAAATGTCAATTGCTGATACTTTCGCTTCCGGTATATTCTTTTTTAAAGCAATAGGAATACAACCGCTGCCGGTTCCAATATCTAAAATTTCTGGTTTTGTTTGCTTCCGCGATAGCAAATCTTTTATAATCCAGTCTACCAATTCTTCCGTTTCGGGCCGCGGGATTAAAACCGATGGATTGACTTTAAAAGGCAAGTCATAAAATTCCGTTTCGCCCAAAATATATTGCAAAGGTTTGCCGGTTTTCAATTCATCTAGAATTGATATTAAAGACGTTTCTACCATCATATCAACAGGCTCATTCTTTTGACTCAAATATTCTGATCGGTTTATCCG
>JBDTLL010000346.1:0-2608 GCA_039934815.1 Daejeonella sp.
GCCGAAAATATTGCCATCGTCCCTAAGCTTCTTCAATGGGATAAAGAAAAAATAGCCAAACGCTCGTCCGAATTATTAGAAAAACTGCATTTGCCTCCTGCACAGTTTCTTGTTGCATATCCCGATCAATTAAGCGGCGGACAACAGCAACGCGTGGGATTAGCAAGAGCTTTGATGTCCGATCCACCTATCTTATTGATGGATGAGCCTCTGGGTGCTTTAGATCCGGTTACAAGAGCCAAAATTCGTAAAGAATTTAATGAACTGGATGAATTGAAAGGAAAAACCATTGTAATGGTGACACATGATATTGAGGAAGCTTTCGAATTAGCAGATCGAATCTGTTTGATGGAAAAGGGCAAAATCCGGCAAACGGGAACACCCTACCAGCTTTTATTTGAACCGGCAGACGATTTTGTGAAAACGTTTTTTAACGAACAGCGACTTCAACTCGAGCTGAAAACCTTAACACTTTCAGATATATGGAGTTTCATTCCTGAGAAAAGTGATCAAAAAGTAATTGGCGAAGAAAATGCAAATCTAGATATCTGGTCAGCGTTAGAAGCCCTTCTTCATTCAGCTAACAATAAGATCCGGATTTTCAGTCAGGATACAAAAACAAGTAAAACCGCAGGTTATAAAGAGATTATGACTGCTTTCAGTGATTTTAAAAACAGCGATCATGAATGAGCAGAGTTTATGGGCTTTTATGTTTGAGCAGAGAGATAAACTTGCCGAACAGACGCTTACGCATATTGGCCTCACGTTTACCTCTTTGTTACTGGCCGTAATCATCGGACTGCCACTTGGAATATTTATATCACGCAAAGTAAAATTTGCAGGTTCTGTTCTCGGCTTTGCCGGAATTTTACAAACAATACCCAGTATTGCATTACTTGGCGTGATGATTCCTTTACTGGGAATTGGTCCCAAACCTGCTATCGTTGCCCTATTTTTATATGCCCTTTTACCTATTATCAGAAATACGTACACCGGTATAAATGAAGTAAGTAATACTGTAGTTGATGCCGCCAAAGGAATGGGAATGAGTGATATGCAGATATTATTTAAAGTTCAGCTTCCATTGGCAATGCCGGTTTTACTCGCGGGAATACGTACGGCTACTGTAATTAATGTTGGCGTTGCTACCCTCGCCGCGTACATAGCTGCAGGTGGTTTGGGCGAATTTATTTTCGGTGGAATTGCCTTGAATAATTCAAACATGATCTTGGCCGGCGCCATACCTTCTGCACTGCTTGCCATCGTTTTTGACTTTTTGCTTTCGCGATTGCAAAAGCTAAATTTCAGAATTCTCAAACCCGTTCTCATGACTTCCGGTATTATTTTAATTCTCCTATCGGGATTTTATCTGGCTCCAACAATTAAACCCGGAAGTTTACTGGCCGGCTTTACGCCCGAATTCATGGGCCGCCAGGATGGTTATCTTGGATTGAAAAAAACTTACAATTTAAATATCAGAACGGTTGTCATCAGCGATGCGGTGATGTATAAAGCTGCTTTCGAAAAAAAACTGGATGTGATCAGCGGTTATTCTACAGATGGCCGCCTGAAAGCTTTCGACCTGGTTACTTTGGAAGACGATAAACATATTTTCCCCCCGTATTATGCCGCTCCAATTGTGAGGCAGGAAACTCTCGATAAATATCCGGAACTCGAATCTACCCTGAACCTGCTTTCCGGGCAGATTAATGACTCATTAATGACGGATTTAAATTACCGTGTTGATTATCTTAAACAAAGCCCGGAGCAGGTGGCGAAAAACTTCCTGGTAAAGGCAAAATTGTTTAAAAATCCCCTTTCGGGAAACCAGGGAACTATTGTGATTGGATCGAAAATTTTTGGAGAACAGTATATTTTGGCTAATATGTATAAAATGCTGATTGAAGGGAATACAAATTTGAAAGCCGATTTAAAAACGGGCCTGGGCGGCACCAAAATTTGCTTTGACGCTCTGACTAATCAACAAATAGATTTTTATCCGGAATATACCGGAACCGGTTTGTTGGTTTTATTAAAAGCTGAACCTCAGATTATTGCCAGATTAAAGACTAAAGAAGAGGTTTATGAATACGTGAAAAAAGAATTTCAATCTCAATTTAATATAAAATGGCTCAATCCAATTGGCTTTAATAATGCGTATGCATTAATGATGCGCAGAAAACAATCGGAAGACACAGGAGTTAAAAGTATTTCAGACCTTACAAAATATTTAAAAAGGAACTAACATGGACTTACTCAATTCTTATCAGGACGTCCGGAAAAGATCGGCAGATATTTGTAAGCCGTTGAAAACCGAAGATTATGTAGTGCAACCAATTGTGGATGTTAGTCCTCCGAAATGGCATCTGGGGCACACAACCTGGTTTTTTGAAACATTCATATTGAAACCATTTGCATTCGAGTATCAGGAGTTTGACCCGGATTACAACTTTGTATTTAACAGTTATTATGAAACCGTTGGCGCACGCGTAATTCGTACAAACCGTGGTAATTTAAGTCGCCCGGGAGTTGATGATGTATATCGCTACCGCGAATATGTAGATAAAGCAATGGCCAAATTCCTGGAAGAAGTAACGCTAACCGAAGA
>JBDTLL010000347.1:0-2602 GCA_039934815.1 Daejeonella sp.
CCCTCTTTGTAGCATTGGGAGCAACCACAGCAAGTGCACAATACTCCAGTAAGTCAACGCAAACAACCAGACGAGTGACCGAGCCCGGAGTTTATCAGGATGAACGTGGTGAATATCAATGGCAAACTGTAGAACATAGAGTTTGGATTCCGCAAAGAAGAACAGCCGGAATATTTGGAATTGGTTCAAGAACCATTCCCGGACATTATGAAATGAGAACAGATCGCGTTAAAGTTTATCGCAGAGATAGAAATAGTGTAAATTCTGGTAAAAGAAAAGGCTGGGAAGGAAAACATCCTCACGGAATGCCTCCCGGACAACGTAAAAAGTTAGAAAACAGAAATAATGATCGATATGATTATTACGATAATCGATCTAAAGGAAAATCAAAGTCAAAAAAACACGACCGCGATGATGACTAAATAAAATTTTCTAATCATTACCATTGAAGTCTCCCGGCCCTCCGGGGGACTTTTTTAATTTGTAGCTTTGGCCAATTGACTTCAAGAGTCGATTCAGTTCAGAATTTAATCCGCTGAACTAAAATGCTTTTTATGATCGTATCTCTAACAATTGTTCGTTATAAATCAATCTTCATCCCCGTTGCATTAATGGCAATGGCAATTCATCGCCTGCCTTTATACCTTAATAAAAAGTGCGGTTTCTGGAAGTTAATGGGCAGCGGCAAAAACGGCACCTTTGATATCAACCCTGATTGGCGCCAATGGGGTTTATTAGCAACCTGGGCAACAGAAGATGATTTTCAGCAATTTTACTCAAATTCATTTATTTCGAAATGGTGGAGATTGTTCGGTGTGGAGCGTTGGACTATGTTAAGTAAGCCTTTGGTAAGTCACGGCAAATGGGATGGTAAAGAGCCATTTAAGGTTATTTCCTCCGATATTATAGATAAAAACTATAACGGTCCGATTGCAGTTTTAACCCGTGCAAGGGTGCGATTGAGCCGACTTAAAAACTTCTGGAGTCATGTCGATCCGGTAGCTTCAATCATGCAAACTGCACCGGGGTTTATCACTTCATTCGGTGTTGGCGAAGCTCCATTATTTTTGCAGGCTACATTTTCCATTTGGGATAGTGTTGAAAATGTTAAAAATTTTGCCTACCAATCTAAAGAGCACGCAGAAGTAATTATTAAAACCAGAAAAGAAGATTGGTATAGCGAAGAACTTTTCGCCCGTTTTATCCCTCTTAAAACTATTGGTACTTTAAATGGAATCGATCCTCTGAATGGACTTTTCAACCAACCTCACATTAAACAATAATCAACATAAATTAAAAATCTATGAGAGTCGTAGCTGAACTGCCACACCCCGATTGTAAAATCACTATATTTTCTATGAACCAAAAGTTTGTAATTAAACTTGAAAAAGGAACTTATGAACAAACTTACAAGCTTTCTGAAATGGACATTTTGGATGGAGTCAACGGAGTTTTTAAAATTTTGGATGATGAATTTATGAAGACGGCGGCGGAACGTTTTGAGCAAATGAGGAATGATTTTAATAATGCCTTTAACCGATATGAAACGCAGTTTTAGATATTTATTTTTAGTTAACTACCTGATTTGCAGCAACAAGTTTGTCTAATCAAAATAAAATTTGGCATTTTAGGTACATTTAAGCTAGTTTGAATTCTTTTATATAACATTTAACTTCATTATAATATACATAAGTAACTGATTTGCAAATTCATATACAACTAAACAAAATTATATTTTTCGTACCTGTTTTGCCAAATATCTGCGAACTTTTATAAAAATTTTCGTTTTAAGTATTTTTAAAGCAATCATTTTTTTTTCTATTTTTGAAACATGATAGACAACATCAAATCAACCCGGTTTTTGGTTTTAACCATTTTAGTAATTGTTGCAGCTCTTACCAGAGCAATTCCCCTATTGATTCCTCACATGTGGAATTTTACTGCAGTTGGGGCTTTAGCAATTTTTTCAGGAGCACAATTCAGAAATAAGAGTTTTGCTTTTATTATTCCTTTAGCTGCTATGGCGATTTCAGATTTATTTATCGGAAACGGTTTTAGCATGATCGTTTATTCAGCGTTTATAGTAATGGTAGTGTGTGGTTATTTAATTCGAAACAAGGTAAATGCAGGGAATGTAGTTCTGTCATCCGTGGCAGGTGCTTTAGTTTTCTTTTTAATAACCAATTTCGCTTTCTTTTATTCGCCAGTATTATATCCGCATAATTTTGCCGGAATTATTGCTTCTTACGTTGCCGCTCTTCCATTTTTAAATAATATGCTTGCAGCTAATTTGGTTTACGGATCATTATTATTCGGCAGTTTTTATTTGATCTCTTCAAAATATCCTTCCTTATCGATAAAATAATTTTATTAAAAAAAAAAAGCCCGTCCCTGATTACCGGAACGGGCTTTTTTTTGTGCCTTATAAAATTTGAATATCGATGTACCAAAAACCACCAGCGTACTCTTCTGTTTGAGATTTTACAGGCAGGGCGGCAAAATGCGTTTCTCCAAGTTTAAACTTTAGCTCACTTTCGAATATCGGTCCGGAATAGCAGAATGTGTGGAATTCACCATTCTCGCCGCAAGGATCTACTATTAA
>JBDTLL010000348.1:0-2569 GCA_039934815.1 Daejeonella sp.
TGTCTGTTCGGGCAGAGGTTTTTTTATAATCAGAAATTGAGATTTGGAAAAACACGCATTAATACTATTTCTTGTTAAATAGTGTTAATTCTTAGTATTTAACATTTAAAAGAATAAATTTGCACCCGTATGAAAATGAGAACCATAATTTTATTTTTTCTGGCTTTAACTTTGGGTTTTAGTGCTTGTAAAAAGAATAATTCTTTAAGCCCTGAAGAGCAGTTAACCAAAGATGAAAATCTGATTAAAGAATTTATTGCTAAAAATAATATTCCTGCCGTAAGACACCAAACCGGTGTATATTACCAAATAATTGAACCGGGAACGGGAAGTGCCGTGTTCTCTGCAAATACTACAGTTAACGCTAAATATACAGGTCGTTTATTGAATGGAAATGTTTTCGATCAAACTTCAACAAACCCAATTTCTTTTAAACTGGGTCAGGTAATTCCCGGATGGCAAATTGGAGTTCCACTAATTCAAAAGGGCGGTAAAATAAGGTTGTTAATTCCTTCCGGATATGGATATGGCGATCAACAGGTCAGGTCAATTCCTGCAAATTCAGTTCTAGATTTCGATATTGAACTGGTTGATGTTCAAAATTAATTGAACTTCTAAATTATTCTAATCCTAAAAACTTAAATGAAAAATTTATTAAAATATAATCTGGTTGCTGTGTTTGCTCTTTTGGCATTTTCTGCCTGCAAAAAAGAATACGAAAGTATTGAGCAGATAGATGAGCGCAAAATTCAGGAATACGTTAAAGCCAATAACTTGAATCTGACGAAAGCGGAATCGGGAATTTATTACAATATTTTGTCTGAAGGAACAGGGGAAATTCCCAAAAATTCAGAGAAAGTATTTTTTACTTATACTGCGAAATCTATAGATGGAACAGTTTATTACGACAACAGTTCTTTTGCAGGTTACAGCGATTTTTTAGGATATGTTAAGCCTGACGGATGGAGATATGCACTTTCTCTGTTAAAAAGAGGAGGCAAAGTTAAAGTTGTATTCCCCTCTAGTTTAGGATTTGGCAGAAACGGACAAAGCCCATATAAAGGTAACGACGTTATAGATTCTGAGTTAGAGTTGTTAAATGTAGATAACCAGACTGAAATGGATGAATTGTTAATTACGAGGTTCATTCAAAAAAATAATCTTTCTATGCAGAGAGATTCTTCTGGAGTTTATTATCAAATAATTACTCCGGGAACCGGAGATTCTATACCAAAACCGAGCTCCGTAATTAAAGTTGCTTATACAGGCAAGTTTTTGAACGGTAAGACATTTGATTCTGCAACTTCTGCAAAACCATTGGAGAGTCCATTGAGTGTTTTGGTTCCGGGATGGGTTAAAACCATTCCATTAATTAGAAAAGGTGGAAAGATTAGAATACTGATTCCTTCAGCATTGGGGTATGGTTCATACGGAAATCCAACTATTCCCCCAAACACAATATTAGATTTTACGATAGATCTGATTAGTTTCACTAATCCTTAACGGGAAAAAATTATAAATAAAAAAAGCGCTTTTTAAGCGCTTTTTTTATTTAGATAAGGCGTCTTTAAAAGCTTTCAACACTCTTTCTCTTGCAAATTTGTGCTCAACAATTGGTTGCGGATATTTAAACGGATCTGAAAATTCCGGAACCCATTTTTTAACATATTTTAGATCAGGATCAAATTTCTTCGTTTGTAATTCCGGACTGAAAACCCTGAAGTAGGGCGCCGCATCATTGCCACAACCTGCTGCCCATTGCCAGCCACCAATGTTACTTGCCTGCTCGTAATCTAATAATTTTCGGGCAAAATAGGCTTCGCCCCAACGCCAGTCAATTAAAAGGTGTTTGCTCAAAAAGCTTGCGGTAATCATCCGTACCCGATTGTGCATGAATCCACTTGCATTTAATTGCCTCATTCCTGCATCCACAATAGGATAACCTGTTTTACCTTCGCACCACGCCTGAAATTCTTCCTGATTATTTCTCCAGTTAATATGATCATATTGCGATTTAAAGGCATGATCAACAGTTTGAGGGAAATGCCACAGAATCATAAAATAGAAATCACGCCAAATTAATTCATTTAACCAGGTCTGTTCTTTTGCCTTCCATGCATCTTTTGCAAGTTTCCTGATACTTACAGTTCCAAACCGTAAATGAACACTAATTCTGGATGTTCCTTCAATTGAGGGATAATTTCTTTTTTGTTTATAGTCTTCAATGATATTTCTGTAATTCTTATCAGGAAATTCAATACTGCTTTTTTCAAAGCCAATTTGTTCAAATGTTGGTAACGAAAATTCTTCAGTTGGATAAAAGTTCTTAAAAAATTTTTTTGTTGGATAAGATTTTAAATAGAACTCTTTCAATTTTTCCAGCCATTTCCTTTTATAAGGAGTGAAAACGGTATATGGATTTTCATCACTTTTTAGGATTTCGGTTTTCTCAAAAATTACCTGGTCTTTATAAGTATGAAATTCTATGTTTTTTGATGCGAAAAACTCCTTTAGATTAGAATCACGTTCTCTTGCATAAGGTTCATAATCATGATTGGTAAAAATTTGC
>JBDTLL010000349.1:0-2562 GCA_039934815.1 Daejeonella sp.
GAGGAATTGGACTACATTTACGCAAATATTGAAGAGGCATTAGATCAGTTTTAAATGGAATTTAAGGAAATACTTTCGGCAATTATTGCAGACCCGCAACAGCATGCAAAATGGTTAAATACGCTTTCGCTGATGGAAAATACGGGCGCCCGGAAAATTTCAGCAAGCGAACATAAAACGGATGTAACGCTGATCATTTTAAAACATGCAGCAGAAGAACATCGTCATGCTTTTTATCTGAAAAAGCTAATTGCAAAGGTAGGAGAAGGCCTTTGTCCAACGTATCATTCTGACTATTTAATCGCCCCGGCACAAAGCCGTTATTATTTAAATATGCTGGATGTGGAGGTGTGTAAATATTTAAAATCAGAATTGGGGTTATCTGGAAACGACTTGAAATTTGCCGCATATCTTTTAGTAACCTATGCTATTGAAGTTCGTGCAGATGAATTATATCCCATATATCAGTCTGCTTTAGATGCGGCCGGTTCTAAAGTAAACGTAAAATCCATAATTCTGGAAGAAGAGGGTCATCTGGAGGAGATGTTAAGTCAGTTGCAAAATTTCTCTCCCGAATGGAAAACCTACGCGGATAAATCTGTTGAGTTTGAAAGCCGCTTATTCAATGAATGGGTTAAAAGTTTAGAAGCAGAATTAGAATACGCCGGTTAATAATCAATATATTCCTGAAAAACCTGCTGCATATAGGCTTTGCCGTATTTTTCTAATTCAACCGCTTCTGTTTTTTTGGTAGAATCTTTCATGAATATTATTTTTTTAGAAATATTATCTACAGAAACAACCTGATCATCTTTCGCGAAACCAAAACCATTATCCCAGTCAAAGAAACTAAATCCTTTTGTTTCCGGGTTTAAAAGATCCTGACTCCAACTAAATTGTTTTGAGGAAACATTTAGCTGAGCTAATAATGTTGCCGCAATATCTGTCTGATTACCAACTTTAGAAATGGTTTTGCCCCGATATTCATCTTTCAAAACCTCTCCGAAAAATAATAATGGAATTCGAAATCTGGCTGGATTATAATTTTCATAAAGATTTTTGGGCAAACGATGGCCGTGATCTGCTACGATTACAAACAAGGTATTTTTGTACCAGGGTTTATTTTTTACGCTTTCCAAATAGTTTCCCAAACTTTCATCTGTGTAATAAGCTGTGCTTCTAAACTTATCAGACATGCTTTCTCCCGGAAAATGTGGTTTTCCCGGTAACTGGAAAGGCTCATGGTTTGATAAGGTCATTATTGTAGAGAAAAATGGCTGTTTTTGATCGCCCAATTCAGCGGCATTTTTCTGAAATACCTTATGATCATAGGCACCCCAGGAACTTAAATCTGAACTTTGAAAATCTTTAATATCAACTAATTTTTGAAATCCATGAGTCAGA
Source organism: Daejeonella sp. (assembly GCA_039934815.1). Taxonomy (GTDB): domain Bacteria; phylum Bacteroidota; class Bacteroidia; order Sphingobacteriales; family Sphingobacteriaceae; genus Daejeonella. The sequence goes on from JBDTLL010000349.1 coordinate 1,405, forward strand.
ACAAAAGATTTAATGTTGAAAAACTCGCTTTCGCCACCATAATAAAAAGAAGTGTGATAACCATTTTTAGCAAGAACCTCCGATATCGAGGGTAATTTTTCCTGCTTCTCATTAATTTTCATAATGCTTCTGGTGGCTTGCGCCGGAAAAGCGCTCAAAACTGCAATGATTCCTTTATCGGTTCTATCGCCGGAGGCATAAATATGATCGAAAAATAAACTCTGGTCAATCAATTTTTCCATTCGAGGCGCAATTCCTTTTTCTCCCCCAAGACGCTCCACTAAATCAGCAGTAAAACTTTCCAGAATAATAAATACGACATTTGGATTCTGGGTTTTTAAAATCTGCTCAGTTTTTTCTGTGGGTGTTTTGTACAATTCGGCAACTAATTTTTTAGCAGAATCTTTTGGAAAATATTTGTAAGGATTGTCATTAACATATCTGTTGTTTAAAATATCGTGCACCAAATTCCATTCTGTATTAATAGCCGAATGATTTAAAAAGGTTTTATCAGAAAAGTAAGCCATACTTTGATTGATTGGAGAAGTGCCCAATCCTCCGCGAATGAAAAGAAATGTGATGGCTAAAAAGAAAATGCTGGCAGTCAATTTTTTCCACAGCCGGATTTTATCTTTTGGAACTTTATAAATAATCAACTTCCGCGAAATAAAATACGAGACCAATATTATGGCAAAAAAGATGCTAAAAGACGCTAGAATGGGAGAGGAGGAACTGGAAGCAATGGCTTCTCTGGTAGAATTGAACGCGAAATCTAAAGCTCTATAATTTAATTTTGTGCCCCATTCGCGGTATATATTAAAGTTGGAAATACTTATGAAAGAAAATATAATTATCCAGAATAGAACATAAGTTCTTGCGTAAACAGGTTTAAGGTTAAGCTTCGGGAAACACCATAAAACAATGAATATCAATAAAGGAATTAACGAAATGTAACCCGTCATGGATGCGTCCAGTCTTAATCCGTACCATAACGTTTTAAAAAATTCTAATGTGCTAACGCCTTGTAATTTGTGTGGGAAGTAGGAGAGGAAAATTATCCGGTCAATTAAAAAGAATATAAGCCAGAAAGCGAAAAAACGTAATAAAATAAAAAAGCTTTTTAACATCGGCGCAAGTTAAATAAAAGCGACAATCTTA
>JBDTLL010000350.1:0-2561 GCA_039934815.1 Daejeonella sp.
AACAAGCAATCTGATCTGATCATTGCCAGTTTTGTGCCGGCACTATTACGAAATCAATTTGAAGAATTTCCTTCCAGAACACCAAAATCCGAACTTATTGGCGATCACGCAGTTTTGCTTTGGATAGATATCTGTTCCTTCTCACCGCTTTCAAACCGTTTGCTGCTTGATCAGGAGAAAGGTGTTGAACAACTTTCTAAAATACTACAGGAACATTACGATTTTGTATTAAATCTGATAGTAAAATTTGGCGGCGAACCTATGGTTTTTGCTGGAGATGGTGTGTTTGCCGCATGGCCATGTAAAGAGGAAGAGTTATTCGCAAATGCAGAAACTGTTTGCGCTTGTGCGCAGGAAGTTTTAGCGAATCAAGGAGCAACAGATGATTTGGGAAATCCGCTTTTATTACATGTAGTAGCGGCTTGCGGAAGTTGTGAACTTTTGGAGTTAGGCGGAATAGACGGACGTTGGCTATACACTGTTTTAGGCGAAGCGTTAAACGATCTGAGCTTAACCGCTAAAAACCGCGAACCCGGCAATATTTTATTATCGTCAGCAATTTTGAAAGTGCTTAACGGAAAATATCAAAGTCATCCTGTCAAGCATAACTCGGCTGTTTTAGATGAGAAAGTTAACATCACATTACAATTAGATGAGACACCCGTTTACCTGCAACCGCAATCAATTTCTACGTTAAAATCTTTTCTTCCTAGCCCCATTTCTAAAAAAATAGATTTTGATAGATTAAAATGGATTGACGAATTAAGGAATGTTACTATCGTTTTTACACAATTACACGGTACGGTTTCTGGTAGCACTGCCGCATCCGGTATTTTACAAAAGGCCGTTGAATATATTACACCTGTTGTAGTAAAACATGATGGAATTTTAAATCAGGTTTGGATAGATGAAAAGGCAGCTAATATTTTAATTATTTTCGGACCGCCTCCATCTGCGCACAGTGATAATCCCGTTAGGGGATTGCTAACGGCTATTGAAGTAAAAAAAGCATTATCAGATGCCGGATTTGTTAATAGCGTAGGAGTTACAAGCGGCAAAGCCTTCTGCGGAATTCTGGGAAATGATATTTTAAGGCAATATACAGTTATAGGTGATGTGGTTAATCTGGGCTCCCGGTTAGCGCAATTGCAGCTGACTAATGTTTGTTGTGATGAAACAACAATGAAAGCTTCTCGCGGTGAATTTACCTTTACTCAACCCAAAATGGTTATTATTAAAGGTCTGGTAGAAAAGGAGCAAATTTGGGAGCTCGAATCCAGTTCGATAAAAAGCGGTAATAACAACCTCGAAATTCCGGTTATTGGCAGACACAATGAACTTTCTTTGTTTCATATGTGCTTTTCGCGGGCGCAGGGCGGCGAAGGTATTTCTTTAATTTTAGAAGGCGAAAGTGGTTTGGGAAAAACCAAACTGCTTAGTTCTTTTCAAAGCCTAATGGAAGAAGATAATCAGCTGGTTTTAACAGGTTCCGGAGATTCGGTAGAAAGGGGGAACCCATACTTTGCATGGAGACGAATTTTTTCGAAGTTGATGGGATTAAATTTGTTGAATGCTGATCAGGATAAAAAGGAAACGATTTTAAATTTCCTTGGTGAAGAATTTGCAAATCTTTTAAGCCTTCTGAATATTTTATTTGTTTCAGATTTTCCGGAAAGTGAATACGTCAGATCGCTTTCCGATCAACAAAAAGTTGACGAAACTAAAAAATTACTTCTGAATTTATTAGCACGCGAGGCAAAAAAACACACACTGATTATTTTAATTGATAACTCAATTTGGCTTGACGAAGCTTCCTGGAAATTAGCCATTGAAGTATCGACTCAGATAAAGAATTGTTTTACGGTCATATCTGTACAATCGGCCGAAGGGGTAAAATATATTACTGAGTGGAAATCTGCGGGCGCTATTTTCTATCAGTTAAAAGGGCTGTTAGAAAAAGATCAGCTAAGTTTAATAAGTCATGCTTTTGGCGTAAAACATGTTGATGAAGAAATTAATAAAACCCTTATTTCACTTTCAAAAGGCAATCCATTCTTTTGTTTTGAACTCATTCAGGCATTAATTGATGATGGATCGGTTAGTATTACGGATGGGCAGTGTAAACTTTCAAAAGGTATTTCTTTAGATAAATTCCGTTTGCCGGAAACCATACAGGGAACATTAAGTCGCCGTATTGATAGTCTGGATCAGGGACCAAAGCTTGCTCTTAAAATTGCCAGTGTAACAGGAATGCGTTTTTCTACAGAATTGGTTAAAAACATTTTCCCCATTTCTAATGAGAGAGAATTAGTTCCGGACTTTTTAAGCAGGGATAATAAAGTTGGTTTGCTTTGGCAGGATATGATTGATGGCAGCCAGGGTTATACGTTCAACAATGCCATCACTCGCGAAGTGGCGTATGAAATGCTGTTATTCAATCAGAAAAAAGAATTGCATTCTGAGATTGCCCGTTGGTATGAGGTTAATTTTAAACACAATTTAACGCCGTTTTATACCCGGCTAGCCTTTCATTGGGAAAAAGCGGGAGAAAATAAATTGGC
>JBDTLL010000351.1:0-2550 GCA_039934815.1 Daejeonella sp.
ATAAAACCGCCCGGATGGAGTCATTTAGATGATTCTCAAACATCCAGAAATCTGCAAAAGACTCTGAACGGAAAAAAATAATTTTAAAATTTAGGATTTGTTTTATATTAGTGTGTACATTTGACAATAACAAAAGCACACAAAATTGAGATTTACTAACGCATATTGGTTTGGATTTTATTACTATAACAGTAGTAGTCGGGCCCCTATGCAATAATTTTATAGAAAACTTATAGCAAAAAGTCCCGGCCAAACAGCCGGGACTTTTTTTATTTACAGCAAAATGCAGAAAAAGAGAATTGCTATTCAGGGCATCAGAGCTTCTTTCCATGAGGAGGCGGCATTTAAATTTTTTGGTGAGGATATTGAAACCGTAGAATGCAATTCATTTAAGCAAACCTGCGAGGAATTGAAGAACAAGAAAGCTGATTATGTGGTCATGGCTATTGAAAATTCAATTGCCGGAAGCTTGTTACCTAACTACACGTTGTTGCGAGATTACAATTTCCCTATTGTTGGCGAAGTTTATCTTCCCATTCAACTGCATTTACTGGCTTTGCCCGGAGTAAAATTTGAAGACATCAAATACGTGCAATCCCATCCAATTGCTATTCGACAGTGCATAGATTTTTTTGATGAATTTCCGCATCTGCAGGTGATTGAGAGTAATGATACAGCGGCTTGCGCAAAACTAATTCGCGAAGAAAATTTAACGGATACGGTCGCGATAGCCAATCAATTGGCAGCGAAATTATATAATCTGGAAATCATGGAACGGCGCATCGAATCCAACAAAAAAAATTATACCCGTTTTTTGATTCTTGCTGCAAAATCAAATGATGAACTGAAAATTAACAAAGCGTCCTTATGTTTTCAAGTTGGAAATGATGTTGGATCGCTTTCAAAAGTGCTCACCATTCTTGCTGATCAGCAAATCAATTTAACGAAAATCCAGTCTATGCCGGTTTTGGGGAAACGCAATGAATATAATTTTTATCTGGATGTAGAATGGAAGGAACAACCGGCGTACGACAGTGCCATTCGAAAAGTGCTGAAGCATACCATAAACTTTACCATTATGGGCGAATATCAAAAGAACGACACCGTATAACCACAAAATATTTAAACACATTAACAACATCATCATGAAATTAAACCTGAACGTACAGCCAATTGAAAGTTGGTTAGATATAAAAAGTAAGCCATTGTTAATCTCAGGCCCTTGCAGTGCAGAAACCGAAGATCAGTTATTAGCAACAGCGCACTTGCTTGCTAAGACGGGAAAAGTTTCGGTTTTAAGAGCGGGAATCTGGAAGCCGAGAACCCGTCCGGGTGAATTTGAAGGCATCGGAAGTATTGGATTACAATGGCTGAAACGAGCTAAAGAAGAAACAGGCCTGCCTATCGCCGTTGAAGTTGCGACTGCGAAACATGTGGAAGAAGCTCTTTCGGCTGGTGTTGATATTTTGTGGATCGGGGCACGCTCTACCGTTAATCCGTTCACGGTACAGGAAATTGCTGATGCGTTAAAAGGGGTTGACATCCCAGTGATGGTAAAAAATCCGATCAATCCGGATGTTTCTTTATGGATCGGTGCTCTGGAAAGAATTAATAATGCCGGCATAACCAAACTGGCAGCTATCCACCGTGGCTTTTCATCTTACGAAAAATCTGCGTTCCGCAACGAACCGATGTGGGAACTGGCGATTCAATTGAAAACTCTTTGTCCGGAATTACCAATAATAAATGATCCAAGCCATATTTGCGGAAACCGCGAATTGATTCCTTACATTTCTCAAAAAGCTTTGGATATGGATATGCAGGGATTGATGATCGAATCGCATTTTGATCCTTCAGTTGCATGGACCGATGCCAAACAGCAATTAACACCTGCAGCTTTAGCAGAGCTGATGGATCTTTTAACTTTGCGCAAGCCGGAATCCAAAGACAAGGAATTTTCTGATATGCTTGCCGAGTTGCGGAAAAATATCGATAAAATTGATGATCAGATCATTCAGAAAATGGCCGAACGGATGCAGATCGTTCAGAAAATTGGCGAGTACAAACGGGATAATGGCGTTACCATTTTACAGGTGAACCGTTGGGATGAAATTCTGCATAAGCGCAGTGATTTCGCGAAAGCATTAAAACTGGATGTTAACTTTACCGGGAAATTGTTAGAATTAATACACGGAGAATCAATAAGAAGACAAACCGCTATTATGAACGAAAAGGTAAAAGTTGAGGAAAAGCAGGTATGAGTTTGATTTCAATTTCCGCGGGGAGCAAACATATTCATCAAACCATTCAGTTAACCGGATCGAAAAGTGAAAGCAACCGGGCTTTGATCCTTCGGGCGTTAAGCAAAGGAAAAGTAACAATTACTAATTTATCCGCTGCGGCGGATACCGTAACGCTTGAGCAAATTCTGACAACTAAATTTTCGGAAAAAAATTCACAAATTAATGTAGGTCCGGCGGGAACAGCCATGCGCTTTTTAACGGCTTATGCTGCTGTTCAGGACAATGAAATTGAACTCAGCGGTTCGGA
>JBDTLL010000352.1:0-2550 GCA_039934815.1 Daejeonella sp.
TCCAGGATTTCCGCACATGAACTGTGAAGTTGGCGGAATGCGATATGTGTCATCACAAAAAATAATATCCAGTCTGGTTGAAAATGAGTTGAAACTTCCATGCCATGAACAGGTTGTAGATGAGCCCATCAATATTGTTTACACACGCGGACATCGTTTGCGTAATTATCAGCTCTCAGACCCGGAAGTTTTGCCGTATAACCTTGCAGAAAAAGAAGCTGAATGGTTAAAACAGGGAAATAAAGCAAGTGATTTAATTGGCTGGGCCGTTGAACAACTTTTCCCGAAAGTAAAAGAGCTTAGCGGCGAAGAACTGGAAAAATATCTTCAGGATGCAAATTTGGATGATATTCCATTATACCAGCATGGCTTTTGGAATATTCTGGCTAAAGTGATGAGTAACGAGGCTTATCAGATTGCTAAAACGACGGTAGGTTATGATTCTCTCGGAATGAATGCCAATGCAGTTAATTCAATTGCGGAATATTTCAACTTCACACCAAATGTGAAATACTATTTATTTAATGATGGATATGATTCCGTTCCATGGACCTTGCAAAAGCAATTTGAAAATGCCGGCGGCGAAGTTCACATAAATAGCTGGTTGCAGGAATTTGATGAATGTAAATTAAGTGATGGTTCCCAGGGTGTTGAACTTCTGATAAAAAACGATACTGAAGAATTTAGGGTTAGATCCAAAGCTATTGTTCTGGCATTGCCAAAGCGTTCTCTGGAGTTGCTCCAGCAAAAAGGTCCGGTTCTGGATCCTCTAAAAGCTCCGCATGTTCGGTTTATGATGAATTCTGTGGAGGGAGTGGATCTCTATAAAATATTTTTGGCTTACGAATTTCCTTGGTGGGAAAAAACTTTTGTCAATCAAGGCCGCTCGTTAACTGATCTTCCGTTACGGCAATGCTATTATTGGGGCGTTGAAGGACGTCAGCCCGGCGGCAAACCCGACAACAAGAATTCGATGCTGATGGCCTATAATGACCGGGACAATTCAGAATTTTGGGGAGGCCTTCGCGATTCTCCTTTAGGTCCGGGAAATACAATTGACTGGCCCTTACCTGTTAACAAACAGATCAGAGATTTACATGAGAATACCAAAACCTTTAAGCGCAAAGAAATGCCCCATTCAAAAAAAGATCAGAATGACGAGTGGGGAAAACGCCTGATGAAAAACTGGGAAGAACATCCGGCTCCCCATAAAATGGTTGCAGAAATGCATCGTCAGCTGATGGAATTGCACAATATTTACGACGCACCAGAACCTTTGGAAGCCGCTTATATGGACTGGTCGGATGATCCGTACGGAGGCGCCGTCCATTTCTGGAACTCGGGATATAAATCATGGGAAGTTTTACAGGCCATGACAAAACCTGTCGAAGATTTTCCTTGTTTTATTTGTGGAGAAGCGTATTCTACCAATCAAACCTGGGTGGAAGGTGCATTACAAACTGCAGAAATTGTCCTACAGAAACATTTCAAATTGTCGGCTCCAAAATGGTTAAAAAATGACTGATAGCAAACCGCGAATTACCGGACTTGGATTTTCTGTTCCCGCAAAAGTCAGAAACAATGATGATCCTATTTTTGACTGGATTAAAAAGAATAACCCGAACGGTGAGCAACTATTTAAGGGTTATGAATTAAGGCATGTGCTGGATGATCAGGAAAGTTTAATAGACATTATGCTTCCCGCAGCGAAAGATGCGATTAAAAATTCCGGCATTGATATTTCTGAAATTGATATTTTATTAGGAACCGGTTCAGTGACCGAATACCGAAATCCCAATGTGTTATCCTTACTTCATAAAGAATTAGGTTTAAAAGAAAGTGTGTGGGTAATACCTGTGGATTGCGAATTTTCAAATTTTAATGCTTCAATATTAATGGCTGACAGTTTATTAAAATCCGGAAATTTTAAAAACGCACTAATTTGTGTCGGCGGAAATTGGTCCAGAAATGTAAATTATCATACTCCGCAGGCAATAAGTGCGGCTGACGGTGCAGGGGCAGCAGTTATGAGTATTTCTACTGATGTTAATAAATGGAGATTGAAAGATCAGTTAACCATTACAGATTCCCAATTTTATGGGAGTATGTTTTCTTTGGGTAAACAGTATGATATCAGCCCATCTATTGAAGGCAATGATAAATTTTGGACCGATACCTATTTTCAAATTACAGAGGAAGGAATAAACGGCTTTAAAACTTTTGGTGTTAATTCTCCTGCGCAGGCAGCAACAGAAATTCTTAAACGAAATAACCTAATTGGAGCTGATATCACTTTGATTTCACATCAGGCATCCAGCGTTTTAATGGATCATTGGAATGATGTAATTAAACCGGCACAGTATATTAATACCATAAAAACATTTGCAAATATGGCTCCGGCCAATATTCCGGTAACTATGGCCTGGTCTGCACAGAATGAGCCTGTAAAAAACAATCATTTGCTTTTATTGGCCATCGGACCAGATATGCATACCAACTCGATGCTTTTGAGTCGCGATAGCTGATAAGATCAGGTTAATACTTTAATGT
>JBDTLL010000353.1:0-2520 GCA_039934815.1 Daejeonella sp.
GATGCCTGGGTGGCCAGGGTTAAACCAAAGAAAACCAAATAAAAAATGATGTTCCTACTTCAAGTTGATACACTAACACCACTTAATGATTCTGCCGCTGCAGCTTTGCAGGTTGTTCAGCCTGCGCAAGAATTAAGATTTATAGATTTACTTTTTAAAGGTGGCTGGGTAATGGTGCCTTTGGCGCTGCTTGCCTTTATTGGATTGGTAATTTTTGTAGAACGTTATTTAACAATCCGAAAAGCTACTAAATATGAATCAAATTTGATGGGTCAGGTTAAATCAAGCGTTATATCCGGCAAGCTGGATACTGCTGTAGCAATCTGCCGTAATAGTAACAGTCCGTTGGGCCGTATGCTTCAAAAAGGTTTATTAAGAATTGGCCGCCCGATCAAAGATATTGAAGGAGCGATTGAAAACATAGGCAAACTTGAAGTCTCCAAACTGGAAAAAAATATCAGTATTTTAGGAATTATTGCAGGTATTGCACCCATGTTAGGTTTCGTTGGAACAATTATCGGTGTAATTGCAATTTTCCATGATGTATCCGTTAAAGGTGTTATTGAGATCGGTACAATTTCCGGTGGTTTGTACACCAAAATGATCACTTCGGCAACCGGTTTAATTATCGGTATTGTGGCCTATGTTCTATACCATATATTAAATATCATGGTAGACCGCATCATCCTGAAAATGGAAACAGATGCAATTGAATTTATTGATTTGTTAGAAGAACCCGGAAAATGAATTTAAGAAAAAGAAAAAGAGGTGCGGTAGAAGTTCATACATCGGCGTTAAACGATATTATGTTCTTTCTGCTGTTGTTTTTTCTGCTTGCTTCGGCGGTGGTAAATCCAAACGTGGTTAAATTGTTTTTACCACGCTCCAGCTCCGGACAGGCAGAACCACAGAAAACAATTAATGTTTCTATTACCAAAGATCTGGAGTATTTTGTTGAGAAAGAAAAGGTTCCATACGATCAGCTTTTTAGCAAAATAGAAGCCTATCAAAAAGTATCCCCGGATCTGACAATCATTTTATTTGCTGATAGAAGTATCGCGATAGAAAATGTAGTCGATCTAACAGACATTGCCAATAAACTGAAAGTAAAACTCGTTTTAGCTACAGAAACAAAAAAATGATAGAATACCGTCAACCGGAAGAAAATAATTACCCTAAAGCCCTGGCAATTTCCACAGGAATTATGGTAAGCTTCCTGCTGCTTAGTTTTTTCATAATTGCCAGCCGTGCAACACCTCCTGAGGACGTGGGAACAGGCGGAATTATTGTGAACTACGGAACTTCTGTTATTGGTATGGGCGATGATTACATGAGCATTGAAGAACCTTCAACCGCTCCTGACGCCAATAATGTAGCGCCAGATAAAGTGCAACCAAACACCGAAAAAGTAACCAAAGCCACGTCAGAGATTTCTGATAAATCTATTGTTACGCAGGATGCGGAAGACGCTCCGGCAATTGTTACGAAAGAAAAAAGTTCGGCATCCAATCCATCTGTTAGTTTGCCGGCTAAAGAAAATAAGCCCAGCGTTAACCAAAATGCGCTTTATAAAGGCAAGAAAAATGATGGTTCCGGCAAAGGCGACGGAACCGGAAATGTTCCGGGAAACCAGGGCGATAAAGATGGCGATCCTCTTTCTCCAAATTATGGCGAAGGCGGTTCTGGAAATGGTGGAGTAAGTCTATCATTAGCTAACCGAAGATTTTTGAGCATCCCGTCTATAGAAGATAAAGGTCAGAGTGCCGGAAGAATTGCTGTTGAGATTCGCGTTGACAAAACCGGAGAAGTTGTATTTGCACGTGCAGGCGCTAAAGGAACAACATTGTCCGATTTAAAACTCTGGAGAAAATGCGAAGCAGCTGTATTGGGTGCCCGCTTAAATCAACTGGAATCCGCTCCCGACGTACAAATTGGTGTAGTAATGTTCAATTTTAAAGTGAAATAATTCTTCTTCTACTTTCTTAATAGTCAATAATTCAAACAGAAATTCAGGATGAATTATCAGGAAACTCTCTCCTATTTATTTTCGCGTTTACCGATGTTTACCCGAATTGGTAGTGCCGCCTATAAAGCGAATCTGGACAACATTCTTGCGTTTTGTGACAAATTAGATAATCCGCAGCAAAAATTTAAAAGCATTCATATTGCCGGAACAAATGGCAAAGGTTCTACATCACACATGCTTGCCGCAATATTGCAAACAGCAGGTTATAAAACCGGTCTATATACATCTCCACACTTGCGTGATTTTAGAGAACGTATCCGGATAAACGGCGAAATGATATCGGAAACCGAAGTTGTAAATTTTGTTGCTGAAAATAAATCGCTGGTTGAAAAGCTGGAGCCTTCATTTTTCGAAGCAACCGTTGCCATGGCTTTTGATCATTTTGAAAAAAACCATATTGATATTGCCGTAATAGAAGTTGGACTTGGAGGGAGATTGGATTCTACAAATATTATAACTCCGCTTTTGTCTGTTATCACGAATATCGGGATGGA
>JBDTLL010000354.1:0-2509 GCA_039934815.1 Daejeonella sp.
GTATATGCCGGTTGTAATTCCCAAACTCAGATCCGAATTTATTAATCATATTCAGGATTTTTCTTTTCAGGAAATTGCTTTTGAAATTGCCTCGGCTTTTTTATACGACGAAATTCCGGCGGTAGAATTGAAACTAATCATTGATGAAGTGATCAATTTTCCGGCACCATTAGTTCAGCTCGAAGATGATTTGTTTATCCTCGAATTATTCCATGGCCCGTCTATGGCATTTAAAGATTTTGGAGCCCGATTTATGAGCCGGATCATGTCGCGGTATTTTAGAAAAGAGGACAAAGAATTAACTATTTTGGTTGCCACTTCGGGCGATACCGGTGGGGCTGTTGCATTGGGATTTAAAGGAGTAGAAAATACCGCCGTAACTATTTTATTCCCGAAAGGAAAAGTAAGCCCGGTGCAGGAATTGCAATTAACCGGAAACGGACAGAACATAATTGCGATTGAAATTGATGGCACATTTGATGATTGCCAGGCATTGGTTAAACAGGCATTTTTAGACCCGGATTTGAATGAAAAATTCCGGTTAACCTCAGCTAATTCCATAAATATTGCCAGACTGATTCCGCAGGTATTTTATTACTTCCATGCTTTTGCAGAATTAAAAAAAATGGGTGAAACGGATCTTGTCTTTTCAGTTCCCAGCGGCAATTTTGGTAATCTGGCAGCGGGTTTAATTGCCCAACAAATGGGATTGCCTGTTAAACAATTTATTGCAGCTACCAATGTAAATGATACGGTTCCTGTCTTTTTATCTGCTGGTGAATTTCTTCCTAAATCATCCGTGCAAACGTATTCAAACGCTATGGATGTGGGTAATCCAAGCAATTGGGTTAGAATAATGGATCTTTTTAATGGAGATGTGAGTGAATTAAAAAAGGAACTTTCTGCTTTTAGTTTTACAGATGAACAAACACTCGAAGCCATACAGGATGTTTTTCAAAAACACAATTATATCGTTTGTCCGCATACAGCGATTGCGTGGATTGCGGCTAAAAATTTTCAAAAGAATAATTCTGGAACGAACAACACAATCGTTTGCCTGTCAACGGCTCATCCCTGCAAATTCCCTGATGTTTTTCCGGAAGAAATACGGCAACATATTGCGGAGCCGAATCAAGTTAAATCTTTAAATTCTGAAAATCAATCGAAAATTTCTCTTAAAAATGATTTTGATAACTTTAAGAATTACCTCCTAAGCAAGAGGAATTAGAATATTGCTTCCGCGATTTTTTTTGTTGGGCCGGGATTACTCATCGTATAAAAATGCAAAACCGGTGCTCCCTGTTCCATTAACTCGCGACATTGATGAATCATCCATTCAATTCCTGCGTCTTTTACCTGAGCTTCAGATTTGCAGTTTGTTATTAAATCGCTTAGGTCTTCTGGAATATCAATATGAAAAAGTTTGGGTAAACTGATGAGTTGCTTACTGGATGTAATTGGTTTTAAGCCTGGAATGATGGGAACATGGATATCATTCTCACGGCAAAGTCTCACAAATTCGCAATATTTAGAATTGTCGAAAAACATTTGAAATCAGATTTTAAGTTAGGCGATTCAAAATGCTTCTCCGGATATCCGGCAATGCCGATGCAAAAATTTGTGCTGAACGAAGTGTCGTGATCTTCGTGCAAATACAAACCTTTATTCATGTTTTTTACCTGTTCCAAAAGATCACTGGCATAACTATGTCCATCAGGGGTTGGGATAAATGAATTATCCGCTTTGCGGGCATCGCCACGTAAAACCAGAACGTTGTCGATTCCCAGAAATTGAAGATCGATCAGCGCATTTTCCGTTTCTTCTTTTGTAAAACCGCCGCAAATTAAATGCGGAACGGCGTCAACTTTATAACGGTTCATAATTGCCGCACAGATTGCAACCGTTCCGGGGCGTTTTCGATAAGAGACTTTCTCCAGCAAACCATTATTATGCTGTTTATAAATATAATCTTCGCGGTGATAAGTAACATCTATAAAAGGCGGATTGAACTCCATCAGCGGATCAATAGCATCATATATTCCCTGAATACTTTGCCCCTTTACGGGAGGAAGTAATTCGAAAGAAAAAACGGTTTTTCCGTTGGCGTTCTTTATATGTTCGGTAATCTTCATTTTATAAAATATTTATTTTTTGTCATGCTGAGCGAAACGAAGGGTCTTCAACCAATGAAGACAAAAGAATAAGCGGCATTTTCAGCTCTTGTTCAGTGCTACTATTTTGCAGATCCTTCGTTCCTCAGGATGACATACTTTCCTCGGGATGACAAACTAATATCCTAAGTTCGGGCTCAGCCATTTTTCAGTTTCTTCTAATGTTAGTCCTTTACGTTCGGCATAATCTTTCACCTGATCTTTATTGATTTTACCTAAACCGAAATAGCGTGATTGCGGATGAGCAAAGTAAAAACCGCTGACCGCAGCCGTAGGATGCATAGCAAAATTCTCAGTCAGTTTAATTCCTGTTTCTTTTTCGGCATCGAGTAAATTAA
>JBDTLL010000355.1:0-2500 GCA_039934815.1 Daejeonella sp.
TGATCTCTGATAATATTCTTTACAGGATGATTTAGTCCCCGGTGACCGTTAAACATTTTCATGGTTCCAATTCCGTTTGCTAAAGCCAATAACTGGTGACCAAGACAAATGCCGAATAAAGGTTTATCAGCAGCTAAAATCTCTTTTACGGTATCAACAGCGTAAGCCATCGCCGAAGGATCACCCGGGCCGTTCGAAATAAAATATCCATCAGGATTCCATTCTTCCATTTCCTTAAAGGAAGTTTTAGCGGGAAATACTTTAGCGTAAACCTCACGCTCATCAAAATTCCGTAGAATATTTTTCTTAACGCCTAGATCTAAAACAGCAACTCTGCTCTGTGCATTTTCATTTCCGTAGAAATAACTTTCTTTGGTAGAAACCTGAGACGATAATTCAAGGCCTTCCATAGAAGGAACTGATTTTAATTTTGCCTGCAAAACTTCCAGATCCATAATTTCTGAAGAAATGATTGCGTTCATAGCTCCTTTATCACGAATGTGTCTCACTAAAGAACGTGTGTCCACATCTGATATTCCGATGATATTTTCTTCCTGGAAATAATCCTGAATTGAAGTGTTAGCCTGAGCTCTGCTATACGCGATGTTGAAATTCTTACATACCAATCCGGCAATTTTAATATCAGCAGACTCGGTTTCCTCCTGATTAATTCCATAATTTCCAATGTGAGCATTGGTAGTCACCATAATCTGTCCAAAGTAGGATGGATCGGTAAAAATCTCCTGATAGCCGGTCATTCCTGTATTAAAACAGATTTCTCCGGTAGTAGTTCCAATTTTTCCGGCTGCTTTTCCATGATAAACTGTGCCATCTTCCAAAAGCAAAACCGCAGGTAATTTTGTGTAATTAATCATTTATTTTAACAAGTTGAAGGTGAAAATAGGAGAAAATGAAGATTTTCCGGGAGGTTTCCCGTTGCGGTTGAGGTAACACGCTGAAGTGTATAACTTCATCTTTCACGGGGGACAAAGCTACACTTTTTGCAGTACAGATGCATTTAACTTTTAAATTTTATCTGTTTAATTTTACCTGTGCATTATAGTTAAATTTTAACTTTGCTTTGTTTTTATATAATTATCCGCATGTCTGTACATAAAGAAGTTAAACGTATTACCACCAACACTCTTCAGGAAATGAAGCAAAATGGCGAAAAAATTGCCATGCTTACCTCTTATGATTATTCTATGGCCACCATTGTTGACGATGGGGGTATAGATGTGATATTGGTTGGTGATTCTGCTTCGAACGTAATGGCAGGTCATGAAACTACGTTGCCAATTACCTTAGATCAAATGATTTATCATGCTGCTTCTGTGGTTAGGGCTGTAAAACGTGCGTTGGTAGTTGTAGATCTTCCTTTTGGTTCTTATCAGGGAAATTCAAAAGAAGCCTTGAATTCAGCAATTCGTATCATGAAAGAATCTGGAGCACACGCAGTAAAACTGGAAGGTGGTTCTGAAGTTAGAGAATCAATTGAACGTATTATAACCGCCGGAATTCCGGTAATGGGACATTTGGGTTTAACCCCACAATCTATTTATAAATTCGGTACTT
Source organism: Daejeonella sp. (assembly GCA_039934815.1). Lineage (GTDB taxonomy): Bacteria > Bacteroidota > Bacteroidia > Sphingobacteriales > Sphingobacteriaceae > Daejeonella. The sequence continues at coordinate 1,576 of JBDTLL010000355.1, forward strand.
ATACAGTTAGAGCAAAAGAAGAGCAGGAAGCAGAAAAATTAAAGCAAGATATTCTTGTACTTCAGGAAGCAGGTTGCTTTTCTGTTGTGTTAGAAAAAATACCTGCAAAGCTGGCATCAGAGGTTACTGAAAGCGTTAAAATTCCAACCATTGGAATTGGTGCCGGTAAAAATTGCGATGGACAGGTTTTAGTAATAAATGATATGATTGGTTTAACCAAAGGATTTCATCCGCGTTTTCTGCGACAGTATTTAAACTTATATGAAGAAATTTCTGGAGCTGTGAAGAGCTATGTTAAAGATGTAAAAAATGCCGATTTCCCGAGTGAGAAAGAGCAATACTAGTATAATCGCCGCAAAGGAAATTTTAGAATGATCAAACCTGAGTTTAAAAAGCAAAAGCCTTATCAGATTATCCCTTCCCTGGATGTAACGGATAAGGATATTTTATTTGAGGATAATCACCTGATTGCAGTTAATAAACGAGCAGGGGATATTGTACAGGTTGATGCTACGGGCGATGAGTCCTTAGATGAAAAAGTTAAAAAGTACATCGCAAAGACGTATAATAAACCTAATGGTGCATTTCTTGGTGTTGTACATCGTTTGGACCGGCCCGTGAGCGGCGTAATTCTTTTTGCTAAAACGAGTAAGGCTTTGGACAGGGTAAATAAAAAGTTCAAGGACCGGGAGATGAAAAAGACATACTGGGCCGTCGTTCGCAATAGGCCAGAAATTCCGGAAGGTAATCTCGTTCACTGGCTGGTAAAGAACCCACAAAAAAATGTTACTAAAGCGCACACTTCTGAAGTGCCCGGGAGCCAGCGTGCAGAACTAAATTATAAACTTATTGGTGAGTTAAATGGATATTACTTAATAGAAGTAGATCCGATAACAGGTCGTCCGCACCAGATAAGAGTTCAGTT